>NZ_PYSV01000021.1 GCF_003028415.1 Deinococcus arcticus | reverse complement strand
AGCGTGGTGAAGATGGGTTTGCGGGAACTGGTACGGTCGCTCGGCCGGGAGTCAGCCCGCCTGGGCGACTTGATTGACCTCTTGACGCCGTTCCACACGCACTCCCCAGAAAGTGTCGGGTACTGAGCACGCCCACACTGTTGAGGAGCTGATCACCAACCGGAAGCGCCAGACGTTATATGACTACGCCAGTCGACGTCCTTTTCACTTCGGTGAGCTCAATGATTGGTTCACTGAGGTACAGAAGGCGCACAACATCGAAGCAACAAGAGCGGCCATCGCATTCAATACGACTCTGAATCTTGAAAAATTCAAAGAACGTCGAAATTTCAAGAGACAGCAGTTCCAATGGCTGATGGCCGCCCTGCTGGGCGTCATTGCGGCGGGGACATCCGGCGGCAAACTGGTGAGCCTGTTCTGGGAAGGCGCGGGAGGCCTGCCTCAATCGGAACTCCGGTATGCCCTCGTGGCCATGACGGTTGTTGCCATGGTGTTCCTTGCTGCGTACAAGGGATTTGTGGAGCCAATCGGGGCAGAGACCTGAGCCGGATTCCGGATCATCCGTTCCGGCACCGAAGTTTCGGTGCCTTCACGCCGCTCCGTCCCCGTTTTTCCTTCTGTCTTCGGTGGGGTACACCCGTTCTTCCATCACGGGTGTACCCGAATCCTGATGAGCCGTGCAGGGTGGATGGGCGGCGGCGGAACTGGTGAACGTCCTTGCCCCCGCCCCTGGCCTGCGCCGGGTTGTCGTCCTCAGGTGACCTTCAGAGCGCCGGTTTACTCGTGGGGGGGCGGTTGATCCGGGTCGCAGTAATCAATGGCCGCGCTTTGAAACGTGCCAGTCACAATTTCCCGTTTGAAGGGGTAGCCAACCCGCACGCCTTCCGCCGCACATTCGAGGGTGAAGCGCTCCCCCGGCGCCACCGACGTGTCGCCCAGCCGCAGTGGCCGCTTGGCCTCGTAAATGGCGCAGTAGGGTGTGCAGAAGTAAAAGCCGACGGGCGTGCCACTGCTGGTCTGGGCGATGGCGGCGCCACCCGTCTCCACGGCGCGCCGGATGTCATCCCACAGGGCCACACTTGCGGCTGGATCGGGGTCCAGGGCCCACATCTCGGCAATCACGCGCGCTGCATCCGGGTTGCGTTTCAGGGACGCGGTGGACGCTGGATCGGTCATGGCCCAGGGGTCAAACCCCTTCTCGCCGGGCAGCGGCGTGCGCAGGAAGGGCCCACCTCCCCGTGGGCGCTTGGGCGCGCCTGTGCCCGGCGGGCGCTCATTCATCAGGGCCGGGTAGCTGATCAGTTGGCCGGCCCGGTACAGGGCTTCAATGGCGGCTTTGGCCTGGGTTTCAATCTGCTCATGCAGTTCGGCGGAGGCGTTCGGCCGGTACATGCCCGCGGCGTACTGGGCTTTGGACATGGCTTCGGCAAACTGACCTCGAAGCTTGGCGAGTCTGGCCTGATCGCTGGGGGGCGTGGCCTCCTCCAGGCCGTGCATCGCCGCTTCGGCATGCAGGCGCATGGCCTCCAGCGCCGCCATCATGGCCTCCAGGTGGGGCCGGGGACAGGGCTCCACGGGCGACCAGGCCGGCAGGGCAGCGGGCAGGGTGCCCTGGGGCAGGTCAAAGTCGGGATCATGGGTCGCCTGGCTGGCGTGACCCAGCCAGCGCTGCACCTGCTGGTAATAGGCCTCCACCTGATCAAATGTTACGGGCGGCACGAAGCCCACGGTGCCTGGATCGGCCGTTTCATCGGCCGCCAGCATCTTGTCCCCCAGGGTTTGCAGGGCGAAAGCGTTCCAGGCGCAGGCCAGTTCCAGCCCCACATGGCGCTTGAGGGCAAAGGGACTGACGCCGCCCACCAGCAGGTCGAAGCGGCGGCGTTCCGCCGCGTCCAGCAGGGGATGCACCGCCGCACCCGCCTGCCGGTAGGCGTAGAGGGTCTGCGCGTCGCGCTCGCCACGGGTAAAGGCGCGCATCCGCGCCCAGATGCCTGGAGTCTCCATAACACCTACTGTACGGGGGGCGAGACGGACGCGCGGCAGAAGTTGAAGGCACACCGTGCAGGACCAGGTTTCAGCAACGGCCTTCAGGGCCATTCGCAGCCTGTTTTGCGTCGGTCCCAGACAGACGCCAGGTCGGCCGATGCCTCCTTCCTGCAAAAAGGGGCAGTGGTTTTCCGATACATTGCCCTGCGCCACGGACGTGACCTCCGGTGCTCAGCCGGCGCCTGCCACCTGCCTGGCGATCAAGCGTAGGCGGGGAGAACTTCTTGAGTAGACTGGACCACCTTCCATGACGGCAGATGACCTTTCCCCCAATGCCTCATCACATGGGCTGTCGGCCGAGCTGCTCAACGTCACGCACGCGCTTCGTGTACGCTTTCCCAGACGGCCAGCCGAGATTCGACAACCCACCGAGAATCTGCAAGAAGCCTATGCCCAGGCGCAGGACCTGAGCAACGAATTCCTCTCTCAACTCACGCTCTTCGGCACCCTCTCTGGCGCGCGGGCCACCCCCCGGCCGAACGGCATCAAAAGCTGGGCCCGCACGGAAGAGAAAGGTAACCTGTTCGGTCTGGTGCCACTCGACATCCTGGGGGGCAAATACGTGTTTGGGCAACTCGCCCCCCTATACGCGGCGGCGGCGCGCGTGCATGAGGGCTTTGACGTGCTGGCCTTTCAAGACCGGTTCCTCAAGCCTCAGGCCAGTGGCTACCGCGACCTGCAGTTTGTGGTCTCTGTGCAGGGGCACGCGGCGGAAATTAAGTTCTGTCACGCGGCATTTGATGAGCTGGACGCCTATGAGCACCGCCTGTACGAAATGCGGCGGGTCCTCGAACGCAAGGCAGAACTGTCCGCCATTGAGCGGATTGTCTTGGATACACTCATTGATGCGAGTACACTGATGTACCAGCAGGTCTGGGCCAGCGTCAGTGCAGAGGGAGGCGGTGAGTAGATGACCAAGTTTTATCTGGTGGGCACCGTGCCCGTCAAAATCGAGAAGCGTCCCGACGGTGCGACGGTGGTTCAGGCCTTTAATGTCCAGCTGGGCCGCCTGGAGAACAACTCCCGCTACTACACCATGATCCGCCGCGATGACACCGGACTGGTGCGGGTGATCACAGAAGCGGAGTTTGACGCCCAGGTGGCGGCCCTGCGGCTCAAAGCGTCCTGATCAGCGAACCTTGCGCGGGGGTGGCCTCAGGCCACCCCCGCGTTTACGCCTCACTGAAGGCCAGCACGTCGGCCATGGCGCGCTGAGCGGTCAGCACCAGCCCAGGCTCCGCAATCTTTTCTGCCATGAGGCGCGCCCGCATCAGCCGTTCCGGGGCAGATGGATCCTGAATGCGGGCCAGTTCCCGGCTGTAGTACAGCGTGGCGAGCGTTTCGTATTCCCACAGCGACCGGGCGCGCGCCGCCGCGATGGCCTGTTCATAGCGCGCGCGCCCCAGTTCTTCGTTGCCACGGCGAAATGCGATCAGGCCCTGGGTGGCGCTGAGCGTGAGGCCCAGTTCCGTGTCAGGGGGCAGCGGCTGGGTCCGCGCGAGGTACTGCTGGGCCAGGTCGAGCTGCCCGGCTTCAGCGAGGTAGAAGGCCATGTTGTTCAGCAGCAGGTCCTCGTCCGGGGAGGCGGCCAGCGCCATGCGCGTGAGGTCAATGGCCCGGCTGGGGGTGGGATCAAGCAGGTGCGAGAGATACCCCGCCAGGATCGCGGGTTCTGCGGAAAACGGTTCATCCTGGAACCATGCGAGGTAAGCGGCGCGCGCCGCCTGAAACTGCTGGGCTTCATAGCTGGCCCATCCGGCCGCCTCAAAGTTGCGCGGCACGTCGGGCCACTGGCGCTCATCCAGGTTCAGACGCACTTGAGGGGCCGCCCACTGCACCTGCGCCAGGGCGTTCTCGGTGGGTTGCTCCAGCGCTTGTTGGAGCCGCCGCCGCACGGTTTTGGGTTTGGCGTCCTGGAGTTCCAGGGTGCCGAGGGCCGCGGCCAGCTCACTGATGTGGTGGGGCCGAAATTCCCGGCGGTCCAGCACTTCGCGCGCCCGTTTGATGCTTCGGGGCACCAGGCCCGCCACCATGGCAGCGCTGATCTCGGCGGCCATCAGCCAGGGGTCGTGGGGGGTACGAGGTTGACGCCGGAGCAGATCAACCGCTTCGTCTGGCGCCTGAACGTGCACGTAAAACCGCACGGCCGCCCGGAGCACCAGCCGGTGGTGCGGCGCCAGGCCCACGGCGACCCGCAGGTGCCGCTCGGCCTTGCGGGTCGCGCCCAGGGCGGCGTACATGCGGGCCAGGTCCACGTGGGCCAGTGGGTCGCGGCCAAACGCGTTCAGGTTCGCGCGCAGCCGGCGCACTTCACTGTGCATGTCGTCTGGGGCCAGTTCATCCAGGTTGGCTGTGGGGAGGGAACGCAACCCGGCCAACGGCTGGCCCAGGATGTGCCGGGCGGCCTGCAAGACCCGCGCTGTGGTGTCGTGAGGGTGGCGCAGCAAAAAGGCGGCGGCGGCCTGCGCGCCCTCAACCTGGCGCAGGAGGGTGGCCGCGCCGGTGAGTTCAGCGGCCCGCCCCACGGAAGGGTGTAGGGCAAATGCCGTCTGTAACTCCAACAGGCGGACGCTGGCCTGCGCCCGGACACGCTGCGCTTCCTTGGGCGGCGCAGCGTTCAGGCTGTTGGCTTCGCCCAGCTGGACGGCGGTGGCGGTCTCCCGCCAGCGCGGAAGGACGCGCCGGTCTTCCTGCCGCGGCAACTGGGTCACCGCGCACGCCGCTGGGCCAGCAGGGCCCGCTGCCGCAGCCGGTCAAACAGACTCACGTACCGCTGCACGCCCGTGGGGTCAAGGGTGCCGACGTTGCTCGGGTGCCCGCGCCGGGCAGGCTCTGGAAAGCAGAGTTCCCGGATACAGCGGGCCAGGTCGGGAGTCAGCTCCGGCCCGACCCGGGCCAGCAGATCACGCTCGACCGCCTGCATCGCCCGGCCAAAGGCGCTCAGCAGGTGCGGCACCAGATCCGCAAAGCTGCCTTCCCACTCCCCGCAGAAGATGATGGGCTGAAGGGGCTCGTCCAGCTCAGCGTACAAATACGTATTGAAGTGCTGATGGGTAAACAGGAAGGTGACCAGCCCGCCCAGCATGTAGAGGTCAGCCCATTTGCGCTCCCGCCAGACTTCGGTGGACGGCGCGAAATACAGCACTTCGGGCGGGGCGTACTCCATGGTGCCGGAGAACAGATGCTCGTGGTGGGGGGAGGTGCCGCGGGCGTCCACGGCCCGGCCCAGGTCGCCAATCTTCCAGCCGTCCCCGGGAAACACCAGGACGTTGGCGGGTTTCAGGTCATTGTGGGCGTACCGGGCCCCGTGCAACTGCTGCAGCCCCACCGTGACGTGGTGAACGCAGTGCAGCAGCCAGACCGAATCGATGGTCGTCATGGCCAAGTGGTCGCGGATGTCCCCGGCCGCGCGGTCAAACACGATGTAGGGCACCGGGACGATGCTGCCAGGCAGCCGCTCCTCGCCGTGATCCATCGCCCGCACGACGCGGTGCATGCGCAGGTCCCGGCAAATGTCGAGCAGTTTGACTTCGAAATTGAACTGCGCGGACACGAGTTGCAGCTCGAGCATGACGTTGGGGGCCTGGTAGACGTCAGACAGGTCAATGGCTTTCAGGAACCCTTCGCGCCCGTCGCGGTGCCGCACGAAGTAGCCGACCGAATGCTGCCCTTCATGAACGGGCGCCGCGGTGCCCAGGGGCGTCAGCACGTCCCAGCCGCTGGCCAGGGTCAGGCCGGCCAGGAAGTGGGCGGGGTGGGTGTGTGGCGCGCGTGGCGGGGGGTGGGCCATAAGGGTGAGAGGTACCGGTACCGTAGCACGAGTCGCATTCATGATCGCGCGCAACAACCCGTGAAAAGGCATTCTGTGCGGCTCTGGCAGTTACAGGAGGTGGCGGTCAATCAGCCGCTGGGCGTCCTGCCCAACCCCGCCCAGCAGAGCGGAATTCCGCGTGCGTTGCCAGGGAAGGCCCAGGAAGAAGACGCCTGGAACGCGGGTGACACCGCCGTCGTGCATGGGCTGGCCCTGGTCATTGAGCACGTCCACCGCCAGCCAGCGGTAGTTCGGGCGGAAGCCGGTGGCCCAGAGTACGCTCTCGGTTTCCAGGTGCCCTCCGTCCTCGGTGATGAGCGCCCGGCCGGCCGTGCCCACGATCCGCGGCGCGAGCCGGAGCTGCCTGGTCCGGCTTAGGTACCTGAGGTTCGTGCCAATCACAGGGTCCCGGCGCTGCAAGACGCGGCCGAGGGGTGAAGCGGCCTTGACCTCCAGCAGGCCCAGGGCGCTGAGCCCATCAAAGATGTCGCGCCCGAGCAGGCGCTGGGGCAGGGCGGGCTGAGGGCGGCCCTGCGCGACCGTGACCGTGTGGGTGCGGCTGAGTTCCTGGGCAATTTGGGCGCCGGAGTTGCCGGAACCCACCACCACCACGCGGCCGGGGGGCAGGTCGGTGGGCCGCCGGTACGCGCTGCTGTGCAACTGGACCACGTCGGGTGCGAGGGTGCGGGCGAAGGCAGGCGTGTGCGGCGTCTGGAAGGGGCCAGTGGCCACCACGACCGCGCGGGCCGTCCAGTGGCCCTGCGGCGTGTCAGCGGTGAATCCGGTGGGTGTGGCCTGGAGGTGCAGGACGGGGGACGCGTGCGCGACTGGAAGCTCAAACGCCTGGACGTAAGCGTGCAGGTAGTCGGCCACCTCGTCCTTGGTGGGGTAGTGCTCAGGGTCGCCGGGGAAGGGCAACCCCGGCAGGGCGCTGCGTTTGGCCGGGGTGAACAGCACGAGGGAGTCGTAGCGCGCGCGCCAGCTGTCGCCGGTGCGGGCGTTGGCATCGAGGATGCAGAAAGTCCGCCCGGCGCGCTGGAGGTGGTAGCCGGCCGCGAGGCCCGCCTGGCCCCCACCAATCACGAGGACGTCGAGGGGTGCGGCAGACTGGTCATCAGGAGGCACACGCATACCGTCATTATGTATGAATATGTGTTCAGATGTAAAACTGAGATAGACCCAGCATGAGGGAAGTGATGCAGGCCATAGACCTGCGCTGCCCCCGAGGCGCGGAAGGCCATGCCAGCGGCTGGCTCAGGCCACCTGTTCCAACTGGTCTGCGCACGCCAGATCAACCTATTACATTTCCGCATTCTCAAAATGCTCTTCTGAAGTCACTGGTGGTCTTGCCAGTCGAGCGGCCCCTGGACCGCTCGCCAGCGGTGCCGGTCACCTGACCTGGCGTCAGGGTTCGGGGGCTCTGGAAGCCCACGAACAGGCCGCGAGCCCACAGTGCCCCGCCAGGGTTGGCACTGTCACCACGTCCCTGTTCTGGTCACACGGATCTGGTTCGCTTCCCGGCAGGTCAATCTCCGTCTAGCGGGGGTTTGCTCGCAGGGGAGACCAGCGCCGCCTGGAGCGGCTTGCGCTCTCCTCGCCCTGAAGGCTGACAACATGACCCAGACGTTTACGCCCACCCGCACCCCCCCTGTCCTGCCCGGAACCGCACTGCTCGGGCTGAAGGCCACCACCCTCCTGGATCTTGGTGAAGCGGTGCATGCTGGCTTGAGTCCAGCCACTGTCGAGCGGCTGGGCACGCACCTCGGGTTGAGCCTGGCCGAGACCCTGTCACTGCTGAAACTGAGCAGCAGTACGTACCACCGCTACCGGCGCACCGGCCGCGCACTCAGCGCGGACGTCAGCACGCACCTGTACCACCTGGCCCGGGTGACGGAAGCTGCGGAGCGGTACTTCGAGCACAAGGACGCCGCCCACGTCTGGTTGCAGACGCCGCGCGCCACCTTTGGCCACCGCACCCCCCTTCAGTTTGCCCTTCCGCCCGAAGGCGCCGAGTACGTGACGACCGTGCTGAGCAGGCTTGAGCACGGCGTCTACACGTGACCCTGACCCTCCACCGCGTCAGTAAACTGCAGTACGCCACCCAACCCCTCCTCACCGACCATGGCTTCGGCGCCGCAAAGTTTGGCGGTCGCTGGAACAGTGCCGATCGCGCGCTCGAGTTTGACCGCCGCATCATCTACGCCAGTGACACCCTGGGGCAAGCCCTGCTGGAGGTGATTGTTCAAGTGGGCAGCGGCGCGCTGCACCGGGTGCCCCACGGGCATGTCACGCTCGCGGTGGATCCAGATGCCATCGCCGAATTGCCCGCCTCGGCGCTGCCTCCCAACTGGAACGACCCTCCCCTGAGCCCAGCCACCCAAATCATTGGAGACGAGTGGTATGACCTGGGCAGTTCACCCGTCCTGCGCGTCCCGTCTGTGATTCTGCCGCTGACGGTGTATGGCCCTGGACAGGCCAATTACCTGATCAATGCGGGTCATCCCAATATCCGCACGGCGGTTCAACTGGTGATTCTGTCGTTTTATTCCAAGAGGCCAAGTTCGGCGGCTCCAAGTTGTGTGCCGGTCTTTGCGGCATAGCTGCTGACGAACCAGGCGGCGATGCCTCCCAGGCCACCCAACAGCATCAAGGACAGGCCATAGCCTGAGGTCCAGGTGAACAACCCACTCATCACCAGCGGCGTGACGGCCTGCGCCAGATTGACAGGCCGGGTCAGCCAGCCATTGACTGCTCCATACACGGCTGCCGGATACCCACGGACCAACAACTCTGACCGGGCCAGGGTGAGGGCGCCGCTGGCTAACCCAAACAGCACAATGCCCGTCACTTTGCCCCCGGTATGCGCATTCAGAAGCAGCCATGATCCGACAGCCAACAGGCCAAGCAGCATCACAGTCAGTGGTGCCGGTCCCACCCACTTCACACAGGGAACGAACAGCACCCGTCCGGGCAGGGCGCTGAGGCCCAGCAGGCCGGTCAATGCGGCGGCCTCTCCCGGGCTGGAGCCCGATGCCAACAGCAGCGGCGCGAGTTGCAGGCCCACGCCCACCGTGACGATCCGGGCCAGCGTCAGCCCGGCGGCCAACTGCAGGGCGGCGGGGTCAGGGGTGAACGACGCATGGCTTCGCATCCTCCTGGCCTGGCCATGCTCTGGGATCACCCGCCACACCAGCGCCGCCATGACCAGTAGCAGGCCAGCCCATCCCAGCAGGGTGACCCGAAGCCCAGCCCCGTGCAACAACACCGTCGTGAGCGGCACGAAGATCGTGCTGGCCAGTCCAGCGACCAAGGTGACCGTGAGGGTGGCCCGGGTCCGGAAGGCCTCTGAGACCTGCTGCCCCAAGACGGTGAACACCGCCTCATAGAAGGTCAGGGTCATGGCGAACCCAGCGAGCAGCCACCCCAACAGGAACAGCAGGTAGTGGTCCGTCAGGCTCAGCACAAGAAAGGCCACGGCGCCACTCAGGGCACCCCCACTCAACAGCAGCCGTCCACCCTGCCGGTCCAGAACACGGCCAAACCAGGGTGCCAGGACGGCACTCACGAGGAGCGCCGCCGTAAACGCGAAGCCGGTCTGCACCCGGGTCCAGCCGTAAGCCTGTTCCGTGGCGACGGCGAGCAGCGGCTGAGCGTAATACAGGGCGCCGTAGCTCACCGTGCACAAAAGAGCCAGCGTCCACACGACGGGACGCGTGGACGCTGGCGAGGCCATCATCAGCCCAGCGAAATGGGGGCCTGAGGGGCGCAGCAGCCAGAGTCCGGTGCGCAGCCATCGGACGTCGCCTCGGCCGGTGTGCCGCAGCTGTCGCCCGCCTTGCACTGCACGCCAGGGGTCCGCAGGTGCACCGTGATCTGTTCAGACGCGATATCAACGTGCGTCACGTGGTACTGCATCGCGGGGGTCGTGGCATTCCCGTACTCGAAGCGCACCTCGGCTTCATCACGCACGGGAATGTGCTTGACCACGCGGTCGTAGATCGCCAGGAACTTCCGGTTGGTCATGAACCCAGCCTTCGCTTCCTCCGCAGAGCCATCCATCAGCTGAATGACCGTCTCGCGCCAGGAGGAGGCTTTCCCGCCGCAGTCCATCGCTTCGATGGTCACGGCTTTGACTTCCGTGACGTGGTATCCAGCGGGCACCAGGACTTCGCCGTGGAGATGGAATTGCAGCGGCCGCTGGGGCAAGGTTCTCAGGGCTGTCATCAGCTCCTGAGTCGTGGTGAGGTCGCTCAGGCCGGGAATCGGGGCAGTCAGGGTCTGGGTCATCGCAGGGCTCCTTATAGACGTTCTTCGATGAGTAAAGGTAAAAAATTAGCAGGTGGCGCAGGAGGGAGCCGCAGGGGCAGTGACGTTCAATGGCCAGGGCCACTTGAAGGTGAACGGCCGGGCCAGGTGAGCGCAGCGCTGCTGCCGGGCGACCCAGAGCAGGTGCTGATGATGCTCACGGGCGAGGATCTCCAGGGTCATGGGATTCATACGGCCTCCTTTTGCTGCTGCGGCACGGCTGCCAGCAATCCATCCAGAGCGGTGCGGGCGATCAGCATGCCTTTGGCGCTGAGCGTGTAGTACGTCCATTTCCCGCGTTTCTCGGTTTCGACCAGACCAGCCTCAACCAGCAACTTCATGTGATGGCTGGTGGTGGGCTGGGTCAGGCCGAGCATCTGCTGGACGTCGCAGGTACACACGCCCTGCCCGGTGGAGCAGCAGCCGGCATCCACGGTGGCGAGGAAGTGAAGGGCCCTGAGGCGGTGTACGTCCCCCAACGCCTTGAATACCACCGCTGTTCCATCGAAGTCCATGGATGTAATGTACAGAACGCATAGAGGATTGTCAATGGGAGCAAGCATGATTGAGCTGCTCTCGCCCTTGCTTGCCCGACATTGGAGGCGAATAGCAACGGTTCGTGTGCTCGAATGACCCATGGCCCGCGCCACTCGAACGCTCAACCCTCTGCACTTTGAAGACCTGGAGCCGCACCGTTTTGAAGATCTGGTGCGCCAACTCGCTTATGATTTCCGGTCATGGGCCAGTATTGAGGCAACTGGCCGGGGCGGCGCAGATGACGGCATCGACATTCGGGCGTTCGAGCAGGGCCGCACGCCCCTGCCTGAGGAATCCGATGACGATGACCCGCCCCTTGTGAGTCCTGGGCGCCAGTGGATCATTCAGTGCAAGCGCGAGAAGCGCATTGGCCCCACGCAGGTCCGGCGCTACGTGGAGGAGAGCGTGCAGGGCCCGGATATGCCCTACGGCTTCATCCTCGCGGCCGCCTGTGACTTCAGCAAGAAAGCCTATGACGCCTTCCGCCTGGCCCTGATCGGGACAGGCGTGCAGGAGTTCCAGCTGTGGGGCAAGGCCGAGCTGGAAGACATGCTCTTCCAGCCCAAGAATGACCATCTGCTGTTCGCGTATTTTGGGATCAGCTTGCAAACACGCAAACGCACCAAGCAGAGTGAGTTGAAGTCCATGCTGGCACTGCGAAAACGGGTGGGTCGCGTGATCGGAGGGCCAACCAAACGCGTCAGAACAGAGGTGCTCCTGCGGATCGCTGATGATGATCGTTACCCTGACATTGCCGCTGTTCCAGACTTTGACGTCAATCCCCCTTGGGCCATTCATCAGGTGCAGTGTCTGAACATGCGTGACAACCTGGTCCTTGAACTGCGGCGTCACTTCGCCTATCTCGATTCAGAATCAGGTGAGTGGGACGCTCTTGATCACTCCTGGCCGACAAGGTCACATCGCACCCTGTATGGTCAGGACCGAACCTTCGACCCAACCTACGCCGCCTACCATGCCGCTTGGCAGCAGCGAGTTCCACAAGAGAATCAGGCGGAACTCGTGATCCTGACCATTCTTCCACTCAGTCGGGTGCTGGGCGTCGATGAAGAGGGAGATCTTGGGCACCCTCTGCCCATCTTGTATGTGGACGCCACGTCATCAGGGACGTTGCTTGATCCTTTGGAGGAGCGGCTGTATCTGGAACAGCGTCCGCTCCTCGGCCGGAATACTGAACACGAAGCCCTGCCTGAACAACGCATCCCCTTCTTCAAGGACTTCAAACTTGAAGAAGGGGAAACGCCAGACGCCTGATCAGTCTGCGGCAGTTTCGGCTTCGACTTCCAGGGCGGCCAGGGCGCGCTCGGCGCTCATGGCGGCGCGTGTGCCCGCCCCGACGCTGGTGCCCAGTTGGCGGTAGATGTAATCACTCACGTCGCCGGCCGCAAACAGCATGGGCACGCTGGTGTAGATCTCGTCGGTCACGTCCACGTAGCCGTCGGGGCGCAGCTTCACGGTGTCCTTCACGAAGTCGGTGTTCGGCACATGACCGATGAAGATAAACACGCCGTCGGTGGCCATCTCGCTGACCTCGCCGGTCTTGAGGTTTTTCAGGCGCACGCCGGTTACGCTCTCCTCGCCTTCGATTTCCTCGACCGCCGTGTCCCAGATGAACTTCATCTTGGGATTGGAAAACGCCCGGGCCTGGGCCACCTTGTTGGCGCGCAGGGTATCGCGGCGGTGAATCAGGGTCACCTCGTCAGCAAACTTGGTCAGGAACAGGCCCTCTTCCACGGCGGCGTCGCCGCCGCCCACCACGACCACCTTCTTGCCCCGGTAAAAGAAACCGTCGCAGGTGGCGCAGGTGCTGACGCCCTTGCCCCAGAAGTGCTCCTCGCCGGGCACGTTCAGGCGCTTGGGGTTGGCCCCGGTGGCCAGAATCACGGCCTTGGCGCGGTAGGTGCCGCCGTACCCCGTCACCGTGAAGGGATACTCGTGGTCGTGCTCGTCGCGCACGATGGCCTGCACCTCGTCCATTTCGATCACGCCGCCGAATTTCTCGGCCTGCTGCTGCATGCGGCCCGCCAGTTCCATGCCGCTGATGGGCTCGGGGAAACCGGGGTAGTTCTCGACTTCTTCTGTCTGAGCAATCTGGCCGCCGGGCAGGCCCTTTTCCAGAATCAGGGTCTTCAGGCTGGCGCGGCCGGTGTAAATCGCAGCGGTCAGGCCGGCGGGGCCGCCGCCGACGATCACCACGTCGTAGTGCTGGGTCATTTTGAGTCCTTTCCAGTCCGGAGCTGCGTGGCTTCTTTTGTGCCGTGATAGGCGTGTTGGTCGGCCCATTGAGCCGCCGCCTCAATGTTGTAGGGCACACGCCGGAAGGTGACGTTCCATGCGCCCCCTTCACCCTCCAGCAGCACCCAGCGGGCGAGGGGCGAGCCGTCTTTCTGCCGGGAGACCGCACCCGCGTTCACCACGGTCAAGGCACCTATCTGGCGAAGGTGTTCCAGGTGGGAGTGGCCCACGATGACGACACGGGCGTTCCCGGGGTTGCTCAGCCGTTCCTGCACCAAGTCGTCATGTGCCCAGGCGTTGCCATCGCGCAGCAGGTAGGTCCAGGCGGAGTCTGGGGTCCCGTGGGCGGCCAGGACTTGACCGTCGGCCAAGGAGACGGAGGTGGGCAGGCCAGCCACGTACGCTCCAGCACCCTCGGGGAGCTGCTCATGGAGCCAGGCCAGCATCTCGCGCTTTTCGGTGGTCTCGGTGAGCGGCTGCCCCAGGCGCTCATCGGTATTCCCCCGCACTTCCAGGACGCCGTACTCGGCTTTGAGCTGTTGTTGAAGCTGCCACGCCCCAGCGGGGTCGGCACCACCAAAGAGCTGGTCCCCCAGATTGACCCAGGCGTCCGGTTGGTGGGCCTTGATGTCTTCAACGACCGCCTCCAGAGCGAAACGGTTGCCATGTACGTCTCCATAGACCGCAATCTTCATGCGCGCTCCGCGACCCAGGCCTGCACGCGGGCGTCAATCTCATCCCGCACGCGGCGGAACACCTGCAGGCGCTCGTCTTCAGTACCTGTGGCCGCAGCTGGATCATCGAACGACCACGACAATCGGTAGGTCGCATTCGGGAAGCTGGGGCAATTTGCTTCTGCACGGTCACAGACGGTGATCACGTAGGTGAAGTGCTCCGCGATCAAGGGCCGCACACCCTTGGCCTGGAGGTGCTCCGTTGGGAAGCCCTGCTCTTTGAGGACCTGCACCGTGAGGGGATTCACCTCACCTGGTTCCAGGCCAGCAGAGGTGACCTGAAACCTGTCCCCCCCGTGGTGTTCAAGCAGCACCTGGGCCATCTGGGACCGGGCGGTGTTGCCGGTGCAGAGGAAGAGCACACGGATGGGGCGGGGAGCGTCGGTCATGCAGTTTCTCCTTCAGGAACAAATTCCTGGGCCCTGCGGGGCTGGGTTTCGACTGGTTCAGTGGGGGCCAGGAGGTGGTTGGCCGCGACCGCAAGCGCCGCACCAAGCAAAGGGGCAACCCAGTACAGCCAGTGGGCCGTCCAGATGCCGCTGGCCAAGGCCGGACCAAAGGAGCGGGCCGGGTTCATGCTTGCGCCCGTGATGGGGCCGCCCATGGCGGCTTCCAGGGCCACCACACCGCCCACAACCCAAGGCAATCCCGACCGCAGGGCGACCAGGAGGAGGAAGAAGGTCAGGATCAGTTCCAGAACGAACGCCTGCATAACGCTGCCAGCCGGCACGGTGACGCCCAGATTGCCCTTCATGCCGAACAGAGCGAGCAGGACAAAGGCCGCCAGAGTCGCCCCGATCAACTGAGCGGCCACGTAGGGCACCACACGCGCCTTCGGGAACTTTCCAGCCAGCGTCAGCGCAAACGTAGCGGCTGGGTTGATGTGTGCGCCGCTGATGGGGGCGAGGGCGGCAATGACGGCCGTCACCGTGAGACCGAAGACCACCGCGACCCCGAGGTGCCCGAGAGCCCCCGTCTGTGCCTGAACAACTGCCGCACCAGGCCCGAAGAACACCAGGGCAAAGGTGCCTATGCCTTCAGCGGTGACGGCGCGAGACAGGGGCACCGTCATCTCAGGCCACCGTGACGGCAGGACTGTCTTCGTAGGTGGGGGGCGCGTCCTCGCCATCTTTCAGCGCCTGCACGAAGGCATCGAACTGGACTTTAAGCTGGTCGCGTACGGTGCGCCAGCGGTCCAGGCTGCCGCCACTGGGGTCCGTGAACGGGTAGTGACGCCGGTTGGTTTTGCCGGGGTACACCGGGCACGCTTCAGCGGCACTGTCACAAACGGTGACGACGTAGTCGAAGTTCTGTGCGTCAGGCACATCCCAGAGGGTCTTGCTGATATGGGTCGACAGGTCAATGCCCAGTTCGGCCATCACGGTTTTAGCGTCATCTTTGACCCGCGTGGCTTCGGTTCCGGCGGAATGCACCTCCAGGTCCACGCCCAGGCGCTGGGCCGCGTTACGGGTGAGGGCTTCGGCCATTTGGGAGCGGGCGGAATTGTGGGTGCAGAGAATCAGGACACGGGGCACCCGGCCACGTTAACACACCGATTTCGGTTGATGTGTCAAGCCGACGTGATCTGGGAAGAGATCCACGAGCAGGTGACCACCAATGCGGAACAGGGGTTCGCGGCGCAGCGTGTAGTACGTATTCTTTCCGCGCTGTTCTGCCGTCACGAGGCCCGCTTCTTTGAGGATGCCCAGGTGGTAAGAGACTTTGGATTGAGGTAAGCCTAGCAGGGCTTCGAGGTCGCAAACACAGTGTTCGCCCTGAGCCAGATGACGCACCAGGTCGTATCGGGTGTCTTGTGCAAGCGCCTTAAGCTGGTCAAGCACCGGAGGCGCAGTCAGAGTGGTCACCCATCTATTCTATTCAGTGATGTGCCGTTGGGTGTGAGTCTGACAGATGGTGGGGCACACTCAATCATGCTGCGTCCAACCAATTCCCTCTCCCTTCCCGAAGACACGGCACGCATCGCCCACATGGCCTTTCCTCAGGGCAACCTGTATCTCAGCCTTCGAGACGAGTTTGGCGAACTCTTCGATGATGGTGCCTTCCAGGACTTGTTTTCGAGACGGGGTCGGCCCGCGTTGCCGCCGTGGCGCCTGGCCCTCATCACTGTGGTGCAATTTCTGGAAGGTGTGACCGACCGGCAGGCTGCCGATCAGGTGCGGGCTCGCATCGACCTGAAGTATCTCCTGGGCCTGCCCCTAGACGATCCTGGCTTTCACTTCAGCGTGCTGAGCGAGTTTCGGTCCAGGCTCATTGCCGGAAGCGCTGAAGGGCAGTTGCTGGATGGTCTCCTGAGCAAGTTTCGAGACCGGGGTCTGATCAAGAGGCGTGGCCGGCAACGGACAGACTCAACCCATGTCCTGGCCCGCGTCCGGTCCCTGACTCGCCTGGAATCGGTGGGGGAAACGTTGAGGGCTGCGCTAAACGCGATTGCGACCATCCAACCAACGTGGTTGGCCTGGTGCCCACCGGAGTGGTTTTCAAGGTACGGCGAACGGCTGGAGAGTGCACGGCTGCCGAAAGGCCAGGAAGAGGGCCACGCGTATGCCTGTCAAATTGGCCAGGATGGCTTTGCACTCCTGACTCAGATCGACGGCACAGCCCACGTGCAGCTCGGCGACTTGCCAGCCGTGCAGACCTTACGGCGGATGTGGGCCCTGCAGTTCACGCAGGTGGACGGAGACGTGCGGTGGCAGGACGGGATGGTGACCAATGCGCGTGAGCGGTTCAACTCACCCTATGACCCGGAAGCGGGGTACGGGGCGAGAGGGGGCCTCAAGTGGTCGGGCTATAAGGTGCATTTCACCGAAAGCTGCGAGGAGGACACGCCTCATGTCATGACTGCTGTGCGCACCACGGAAGCCGCCCTCACGGACTATCAGGTGATCGACGACATCCATCAGTCATTGGCAGAACGCCAGCTGCTCCCAGAGGAACATTTGCTGGATGGCGGCTACATCAGTGGCGATCTGGTGGTTCGGGCGAAAGAGCACCATGGGGTCCGGGTGATTGGGCCAGCACGGCAGAACGCCAGCTGGCAGGCACGGTCAGGAGGCTACGATGTGACGGCGTTTCAGATTGACTGGGCCAAGGAGCGAACCGTGTGTCCACAGGGACACACCTCGTACTATTGGAAAAACCTGCGGGAAAAGCGCGGGTATGACCTGATTGAAGTGCGATTTCGAGAACGGGACTGTCAGAAGTGTCCGGTCAAAGCGCGCTGCACCAGAGTGAAATCGGCTGGGCGGAAACTGTCGTTACGGGGGCAGGCGCAGCATGAGGCGATTCAGGAAGGCCGGGCATTGGAGACCAGCGTCCAGTGGGGCAAGGTCTATACACGCCGTGCCGGCATTGAGGGGACACACTCATTGGGCGTGCGGACCATGGGTTTGCGCCGGTCAAGGTATCGGGGACAAGCGAAAACCCATGTGCAACATGTGGCGACTGCGGCGGCAATCAACCTCATGCGTGTCGCAGCCTGGCTTGAGCATGTCCCCCGGCGAGGCACTCGCATATCACGCTTTGCTGCTCTGAAACCCCAATAAACCGACAGAATCAACTGGTTCGCTGTGAGGCCCTCCCCGCCTGAAAGGCCAGTCACGCGTCGCGGGCACCGGACGGTTTCCTGGCCGTCCGGTGCTTCGTGGTGCGGGCACGCTGCTTCTCAGCCGTTATGTCAGGGTGACACCAATGCGGCGGGCCACGGTTTCAGCCAGGACCACGGGCTGGCCTGCGCCCTCTGCCTGAACGGTCAGGGTGCCCAGGCCTGGACAGCGTGCCCGCACCGTGACCCTGACGCCTGGCCTCAGGGCGTGGACTTGAAGGGCCTGCGCCGCCTGAGGCTGATGGGGAAGCTGAATGATGCGGGCCAGGGTGGCCAGGGGCACGTCCGTGAGGCGAAGTCCAGACCCGGTCGCTGGGTGGCCGTCACTGCCCGGGATGGCGTCACCGTGCGGATCAATGACGGGATGGCCCAGCCACGCGGTCACCCGCGCTTCAAGCCCCTCACTCATCACGTGCTCCAGGCGCTCGGCCTCCTCATGCACGTCGCTCATGGGGTAGCCCAGGGCTTCATGCAGGTACAGTTCCAGCAGGGTGTGGCGCCGCAACACGTTCAGGGCGGCGCGCACGCCTGCGGGCGTGAGGTGCGCGCCGCGGTAGGGCACGTGCCGGACCAGGCCCCGCTCGGTGAGGCGGCGCAGCATGGCGGTCACGCTGGCCGGGTTGACGCCGTGCGCGTCGGCCAGGGCCTGGGTGGAGACGCGCCCGCCCTGCCCGAGCAGGTACATCTGTTTGAGATAGTCCTCCACGGACGGGGAGAAGGTGTGCCCGGGCATGCGAAAAGTATGGCACGCCTTGACAATATTTTAGGCAAGACTAATACTCAATTATGTTGAACATAAAATTCAGATTGGTCGGTCATCCAGCGGTGACGCGGTGAGCTGGTGGCGGTCCCTGCTGTCCCGGCGTGACGTGCTGCGCGTGGGGGCAGGCGGCGCTGCGGCGCTGGCAGGCAGCGCGGCACTGGGGCAGGGTGGGACCCACCCTGCCGGGCACACGGGAACAGCCCCAGTCAGCCCAGTACCCTCCACCACGGCCCACGCTGGGCACGGCAACAACCTGATGGTGGGCGCCGTGAACCACAAGCGCAACGGCTTTGACCCCATGGCGATGCTCACCGACTGGGACTGGGGCAAGGTCAGCACCCTCCCGAACGGCCAGACCCTGCGCGAGTACACCATGATCGCGCAGGACAAGGAGATTGAGATTGCCCCCGGCATCTTCTTCCCCGCCTGGACCTACAACGGCCGCGTGCCGGGGCCGACCCTGCGCTGCACGGAAGGCGACCGGCTGCGCATCACGTTCATCAACGCGACCATTCACGCGCACACCATCCACTTTCACGGCGTGCATTCGGCCGAAATGGACGGGGTGCCGGGCGCCGGGCCCGGTGAAATCCAGCCGGGCGGGCGCTTCGTGTACGAATTCGACGCTGAGCCCTTCGGCTGTCACCTGTACCACTGCCACGCCACCAGTCTAAAGCGGCACATTCACAAGGGCATGTACGGCGCGTTCATCGTGGACCCCAAGGAGGGGCGGCCACCCGCGCGCGAGTTCGTGATGGTGCAAAACGCCTTCGACACCAACTTTGACGGGGCCAATGAGATCTACGCGGTGAACACGGTGGGCTTCGAGTTCGCGCGCCGGCCCATTCCCGTGCAGAAGGGGGAACTCATTCGCATCTACCTGATCAACATCCTGGAGTTTGATCTGATCAATTCGTTCCACCTGCACGCGAACTTTTTCAACTATTACGACACCGGCACCACCCTGGAACCTACCAGCCGCATCGTGGACACCATCATGCAGGCGCAGGGCCAGCGCGGGATCCTGGAATTCAAGTACAAATTCACGGGCAATTTCATGTTCCACCCGCACATCAGCGAGTTCACCGAACTCGGCTGGATGGGCTCGTTTCAGGTGGTGGAGCCAGATGCCTATCCCGCCGCGTTGAAAGCGGCGGGCGTGGATGCCGGGTGGGACCAGCGCAGTCGGCAAGGCGCTGCCGGGGGCCGCTCGTGAGTGCGCCGGCCGTGGGGGGCGGCCGCTGGGCCAGTCTCTGGGGCCTGGCCCTGGTGCCGCTGTTGCTGCTGGGCGCGGTGCTTGCGTATCTGGTGGCGACCGGCGGCGGGCTCAAGACGCTTCAGGGGCCGCCCGTCGAGCAGGTCAAGGTGGGCCGCGTGACCCTCCCCGAGCGCGGCGTCATTCAGGTGCAGGTGATCAACGACGGCCCGCAGGCCGTCACGATTCCGCAGGTGATGGTGGATGACGCGTTCTGGTCGTTCACGGCCCGGCCCGCTGGGGCCATTCCCCGCCTGGGCACCGCAACGCTGACGATTCCTTATCCCTGGGTGGAGGGCGAGGCCCACAACGTGGCGCTGCTGACCTCACTGGGCACGGTGTTCGAAGCAGAGATTCCGGTCGCCACCCTGACCCCGCAGCCGGGCCGCGATCTGTTCGTGCGCTTCGGCCTGGTCGGGTTGTATGTGGGCGTGGTGCCGGTGCTGCTGGGCATGCTCTGGTTTCCCTGGATGCGCCGCCTGAGTGCCCCGGCCATGAACTTCATTCTGGCCCTGACGGTGGGCCTGCTCGTCTACCTCGCGGTGGGCACCTACCTGGACGCGCAGGCGTTCGCGGCCGCGCTGCCCGCCTTCTGGCAGGGCACCCCAGCCGTGCTGCTGATCGCCCTGTTGACCTTGGGGGTCCTGCTGGCCCTGGGGGGCAAGCGCAAGCCCGAGGACGCGCCGCTGGGCCTGTCCTACCGCATCGCCACGGGGATCGGGCTGCACAACCTTGGCGAGGGCCTGGCGATTGGGGCGGCGTTTGCGCTGGGCGAAGCGGCGCTGGGCACCTTCCTGATTCTGGGCTTCACCCTGCACAACATCACGGAGGGGGTGGGCATCGTGGCCCCCGTCGTGCGCCACAGGCCCAGGCTCACTCAGTTTGCCCTGCTGGCGCTGATCGCTGGTGGACCCGCCATCCTGGGCACCTGGCTGGGCGGCTTCGCCTTCAATCCGGTGCTGGCGACCGTGTTCCTGGCGGTGGGGGTGGGCGCCATCGTGCAGGTGGTCTGGGAAGTCAGCCGCCTGGTGGCGCGCAACACGGCGGCCTTGGGCGCGCCCCTGGTGGGCTGGTCCACCCTGGGCGGCTTTACCGTCGGCGTCGCCCTGATGTACTTCACCGCCTTCTTCGTCAAGTTTTAAAGGACCGGCCCAGGGAGACGCGCTCTGGGCCCCTTGCTTGGCTCTATATATGAATGTATGCTCAGATATGGAATCTCAAGTATTGTATCCAGCGCTGTTTGCCCTCACCCTGCTTTACCTGCTGCTCGCGTTCGTCTGGCGCTCAGTGCTGGTCTGGCGACGCACCGGGATCAATCCATACGTGTTGCCCCAGGATGACAGTCCGCAGGGGTATGTGGGCGCGGCCATGCGCCTGCTGATGGCCGCTGTCCTGCTGACCACGGGGGGACTCGCCGCCGTACCTCAAGCGGCAGAGCTGGTGGGGACGTTGCCCTGGTTGGTCAGCCCCGCGCTTCAGGGTGGGGGCTGGCTCCTGATGGCCGCTGCCCTGGGGCTGACCCTGGTGGCCCAGGCCCAGATGGGCGCGTCCTGGCGAATCGGACTGGATGCGCGGGCGCGGACCGCTTTGGTGCAAAGCGGCGTGTTTGCCCGCTCGCGCAATCCGATCTTCCTGGCCATGCGCCTGATGTTGCTGGGTCTGTTTTTGGCCGCGCCACAGGCGGTGACCCTGACGCTGCTGGTGGCGGGGGAGGTGCTGATGCAGGTTCAGGTCCGGCTCGAGGAGGCCTACCTGCACGGCGTGCATGGGGAGGCGTATGTCGCGTACCGCGCGCGGGTGCCGCGTTGGCTGTGAGCTGCCTCCGACGAGACCGTGGCGGCCCTCTGGTGAAGGCAGACAGCCGCCGCACACGCACGCCGCTGTGTCGTCAGCCCGCGTTGGCCAACGTCCCCATGAACGGGCGGGTGAACCCCCGATTCTCCGGCTCATTGCTACTGCAATGCCGGCTCATATTGAAACTGCTGGGCTGGTACTTGAACAGTTCAGGGTGCCCTTCAAAAGGCACCCGGACAGTGACGCGCACACCTGGGTAGCTGGCGCGTCCTGGCCAGAGCGCCAGCGAAAACGCCTCAGGCATCCGCTGCACATCGTCGGCAGAGAGCGTGACTGCTTTCGGCGCGTCTACACTTGGTTTTCCGAAACGTGGCGTGTCCAAGCGGTGTCTCGCCGCTAATTGCATGGCGATCTCGTTGAGGTCGCCGTACATCAGGTCTTGGTCTTTGACTTGATTGGCTTCTTTCAGGGCCGCTTGACGCCGCTCGTCAATGAACTGTCGAAGGGATGGCTGCAAGAAGAGGGTCCGGGGCGGCATCCCCTATGCTACAGAGACGAACGCCGCAGCCACACGGCAACCTGCGGTGCGGGAGAAACGGAAAGCGGCCGTCACCACGGGCGCCGGCGCTGATGCTGGACCAGAAGCCTATGGGTTCACGCTTACGGGCCGCATTTCACTTAACGGGTTCGGCGTGCGATGCCGCCGTAATCTGCTTCGGACTGATGGCCGCGTGAGTCTCGGTGCTGACCCGTGTCCGCGCGGAGCATGTCTGGAACCGGGGCGCCTGACGCCTCAGCCCAGCGGGCCATTGCTTCAATGTTGGAAGAAACGTGGCGGAACTTGACGAGTCAAACCTCCCCTTCGGGGTTCAACCCCCCCACCGGGGCTGGCCCTACTCCCTCGGCCGCCGGCGGGGCCCCCCCCTGGCGGGCCCCGCGCCTGCTGCCGATGGTGTCAGAGCGGCTGAGCGGTGACGGGAGCGCCCTGCACAGGACGGTTACAGCCGAGGGTCAAACGTGAGGGGCACAGCGCCCAGGAGGCGCACCATGGCCGCCGCCTGCGGGTGGCGCGCGTTGATCAGGTAATTGGCCTGGCCGGGCGCGAAAACCGAGAGAGGGAGCACTGCGGACGGAATCCGCAGGACTGGTGAGGCCTGAAGGTCATACCACTCGTCCCCGATCACCTGCGTGGCCGGGGTTTCCGGTTGGGCATTCCAGGTGGCGGGTAGATCGCCGGGCGCGAGGTCCAGAATGCCGGCTGGGTCCACCTCCAGGGTGACGTGCCCATGGGCCACGGTGTGCAGCACCTGACTGTCCACGTGCACGATGACTTCCAGGGTCGCCTGGGCGAGGGTATCACTGGCGTAGATGATGCGCCGGTCATGCTCCAGCGCGGGGTCGGGGCTGTTCCAGCGGCCGCCGTACTGCGCGGCGCCCAGGCCGTGCGCGTCGAGAGTTTGTAGGGTGGCGTACTTGAGTTTGCTGATGCGGTGGAGGGTCAGGCTCACGTGTAGACTCCGTGCTCAAGTCTGCTCAGCACGGTCGTCACGTACTCGGCACCTCCAGGCAGGAGGGCGAACTGAAGGGGGGTCCGGTGGCCAAACGTGGGTCGGGCGGTCTGCAGCCAGGCGTGGGCTGCCGGCGCGTTCTCGAAGTACGCTTCGGCCGCTTCGGTCACGCGCGCCAGTTGGTACAGGTGGGTGCTCACGTCTGGGCTCAGCGCGCGTCCATTGCGGCGGTAGCTGTGGTACGTGCTGTCACTGAGCCCGATCAGGGCGAGTGTTTCACCGATGGACAGGCCGATGTGCTGCGCGAGGCGCTGCAGGGTGGTGGGCTTGAAGCCCGCGTGAACCGCGTCGCCCAGGTCGAGCAGGGTGGTTGCCTTCAGGCCGAGCAGCGACGTGCCGGGCAGGGCAGGAACGGTCCGGGTGGGGGAAAACGTCTGCGTCATGTCTCACAGCCTTCTGGGCAGGTCCGGCGGGCGCTCACCCTTGGTGTGCGCACCGGTCTGCTGGGTCACGTCCATCCCTGATGGGCCGTGGCCTGCCGGGAAGCAGCCCACGTTGCGGTGCCTTGCACTGCCTCGTGGGGACCACGCCGCCTGGTCGGCGCGGTGGGCGGGCGATCTGCGCCCATGTCCCCTGGACATGAGCGCCTTGACCCCTGGTCAAGTGATCGGCGGCGCTGGCGGCTGGGTCCAGGGCCCAGGCCGGTAGGGAGGCACTCCCAACGGCTCTACTTTAGCAGTTTTAAACTCCAGAAATGAAGTGAAGCTCGCAGGTGACAGGACGAAGAGTCAGCACTCCAGCCCAGAAGCGTGGCCCAGGGAGGAACAGGGGTCAGTCTCTTTGCATAAGAGGCGAGCAGGTAGAGGTAGCCTTAAGCCCGTCGTGAACCAGGAACTGGCGTGTTCGTGGCAGCAATGTTCAGGCACGCCCTCTTCCTGTTTGCCCCACTCTTCAACGTCTTGGGAGACAGGCGAATCTGCTCCTGAGCACCCGTTCACGCAGCTGAGGACCGGGTCGGCGACCTTCATTAAAGCTTTACAAGAGCTTTACATGCCGCCGCTAAGGTCCTTTTTTGTGAGCCTCCCCCAACCGACGTCCCGCAGTGAGACTTCCGTCCGCCGTCAGCTGCTGCTGCCGTTTTTTGCGTACTTTCTCCTGCTGGCCTCCACGAGTTTCATCGCCGGCGGCATCGTGCACCTCGGCTTGGGGGAGAACACCGCGTACTACCTGGCGCTCGCGGTGCTGGGCGTCGTGTGTTTCACGGTGGGCAACTACCTGCAGGAATTCGTGCTGCGCAAGAACACCCGCCCCACGAACCTGGGCGCGTTCCTGCTGGTGTCGTTTGTCCTCTCCGTGGGCATGGGCATGATGACCGGCGGCGTGCAGCACTACCTGGATAACCCGGCTTATTCCTCCGTGCTGATTCCGGTGGGTCTGATCCTGGCGGTGCTGGCCTTCCTGAGCCGTGAAGGGGTGACGCTTGGCCCCAAGCTGCCGGCCCTGATGGGCGGCACGGTGGCGGTCGCCGCCCTTCTGTTTGGCGGCCTGTCCACCATCGGCCGGGCCATCACCGTGCCCGGCACGGCTGGACATGCCCACGGCTCCGCCACGTCTGAGCCCACGCCCGTGGCTGGGCACAGCGCGCCCGCTGAATCTGTCGTCTCTGCGGCCCAGGTCACGGAGACGGCTGTGCCTGCCGCCCAGACCCCCGAGGCGGCCCCCGCCCACGCCGAGCCTCACACGGACGCCCACCCGGAAGGCGGCGAGGACGGCCACGACGACCACTGAGGTCACCCAGAGGTGGCCTGCCCCAGTCGCCCCCGGTTAAGCAGGAGCGCGTTCCCCGTAACGATCAGGGTGCTGACGCTCATCAGCAGCGCCGCCCACTCCGGGCGCAGCAGCACCCCGTACGCCGGGTACAGCACGCCCGCCGCGAACGGAATGGCGAGCACGTTGTAGATCACGGCCCAGAACAGGTTCTGGCGGATCTTGCGCTGCACGCGCCGCGCCAGACGGAGGCTGGCCGCGACCGCTGCCGGGTCACTGTTCACCAGCACCACGTCCGCCGTCTCCACCGCCACGTCCGTGCCGGCCCCAATCGCGATGCCCACCTCGGCCTGCGCGAGGGCCGGCGCGTCATTCACCCCGTCCCCCACCATGGCCACCCGCTGCCCCTGGCCCTGCAGGGCCTGCACCTGCGTAGCCTTCTGCTCAGGCAGGACGTCCGCAATCACCGTGTCCAGGCCCAGCTGCCGCGCCACCGCCTGCGCGGTGCGCTCGGTGTCGCCGGTGAGCATGACGGTGCGCACACCGAGGGCCTGGAGTTCGGCCACCGCCGCGCGGGCCGATTCACGGACGCGGTCCGCCACCGCCACGAGTCCCAGGAACTGCCCATCTGCGGCCACGAACATGGCGGTTTTGCCGTCTGACGCCAGTTGCGCCGCCTGGTCTTCCGCGGCCGCGACACTCACCCCGGCCTGCGTCATCAGCGCCCGGTTGCCAATCCAGACCTGCCGCCCATCCACCGTCGCCTGCACCCCCCGCCCCGGCACGGCCTCGAAGGTCTCTGGTGCGGTCACCGTCAAGCCCCGGTCCCGGGCGCCGCGCACGATCGCGTCGGCCAGCGGATGCTGGGAGGGCTGATCGGCGGACGCGGCCAGGCGCAGCAGCTCATGCTCGGCGACCCCCGCTGCAGGCACCACATCCGTCAGGGCCGGCTTGCCTTCCGTCAAGGTGCCCGTCTTATCGAACACCACCGTGGTCACGCCCGCTGCCGCTTCCAGTGCTGAGGCGTTCTTGAACAGCACCCCCGCCTGTGCGCCCCGCCCCACCCCCACCGTGATGGCGGTCGGCGTGGCCAGCGCCAGGGCGTCCGGGCAGGCAATCACGATGGCGGACACGGCGGCTGTCAGGGCGAACACCAGGTTCTCCCCCAGCAGTGTCCACGCGAGGAAGGCCAGCAGGCCACTGCCCAGCGCCACGAACACCAGGTACTTCCCGGCCGTGTCCGCCAGACGCTGCGCGGGCGCTTTGCTCGCCTGCGCGTCCTGCACGAGCTGCACGATGCGCGCCAGGGCGGTGTCCACGCCCACGGCCGTGGCCCGGAACTGAAACGCCCCGTTCTGGTTCACGGTGCCCGCAGCGACCCTCGCCCCCGGCGTTTTCTCAACCGGCACCGGCTCCCCGGTCAGCATGCTCTCGTCCACGAAGGACGTGCCGCTCATCACCTCGCCGTCCACCGGTACGCGGTCACCCGGGCGTATAGCCACGAGGTCACCCGTCACCACCTGTTCGACCGGCAGTTCCATTTCAGCGCCGTTCCGGATCACCCGAGCGGTCGCAGGTGCCAGGCGCAGCAGGGCCTCCACCGCCCGGCCCGTGGCAAACCGGGAGCGCATCTCCAGCCAGTGGCCCAGCAGGGAGAAGGTGGTCAGCATCGCGGCCGCCTCGAAAAACACCTCCTGCGAGCCCAGCGCCAGGGTGGCCCACACCGAGTACGCGTACGACACCAGGATGCCCAGCGCGATCAGGGTCATCATGTTCGCTTCGCCCCGCCGCAGGGCGCGCCAAGCGGCGGAGATGAAGGGCCACCCGCCCCACCACACGACGGGCGTGGTGAGCAGCAGCCCGAAGACATTCATGCCCAGGCCGAAAGGCGGCATGGCCGTAAAACCGATGGCTTCTCCGATCGGGGAGTACAGCACCGCTGGAATGGTGAGCAGCAGTGACACCGTGAAGCGTCGCAGCATGTCGGTGACCATCGCTTCCCCATGCCCGGCATGTGCGTCCCCGTGTCCGGCATGGTCCGCGTGCCCGCCCGGCGCTGGGGCAGGTCCGGCGTGTGAGGTCTGCGGGTGGTGTGCGTGCCCTGACGCGGCGGCCGACGCGCGTTCACAGGTGCAGAGGTACCCAGCGGCCTCCAGCTGGGTCCGGAGGCGCGTTTCATCCGTCACCGCCGGGTCAATCTGCACGTGTGCCACACTGCGGGTGCGGTCCAGGTGGACCTGCGTCACGCCTGGCCGCTGACGAATCAAGGTGTCTGCGCCTTGCAGGTCGGTGCCGCTGTGGCAGGTGCGCAGCGCCACCTCCAGCCTGGCCGCGTCGGATGAATGATGCGCGTGGGTCATGGTGGCCTCCTGAGGAATGGTCAGTGGGGAAAATTGACGTGCTCGGCACACCAGTGTCGGGAGTCAGCGCTCAGAAGCCCAGTGCTGTGTAACGCGGCCTGCCCTGTTGCTGGTTCCACGTCCTTGCCGCTCCACGGTTGTACTGTGAAACGCCCGTGTTAAGTTCGAGTAAAGCGCAGGGCGTGCGGCTGGGGCCCGAAGTCGCCCCTCAGCTTCAGGAGCGCTCAGCCCCCCTGTCGGTCCACCCTTCGTTTGACCTTCAGTCCCGACACTGTGAAAGGTTTGTCCAGGGCTGCATGTCATCAACGCCGTTGAACCTCTGACCTTTCCAGCTGGAATCACACCAGCGCACCAAGGGAAACACCCAGGAGAAACGAAGGCGGGTGGGACAGAGAGACGGTAGCCAGCTTTGAGGCATGGAAGGTGGCCTTGATGTAAACGCAGCGCCGCACTCATGCTGCCTGTCCCCCGAGTCCATAACGAGACTCAAACAAGAGGTCCAGAAATGCCCGGTGGACATGAAGGTTGGCCTGTGCCCGGAGGAGTTGGTGCCCTCTGGTGGCTCTGCCTGACGAAACCACCGTGGGTGGCCATAGTCTTGCGCGCCTATTCGGTGCGCAGTGTCTCTTCAGACCGCGCCTAACAGCGACGGCAGCGGCAGCACAGCAGCCACGCGGCAGTACACGGCGCAGAAGGTCAGCGTCCAGGACTAACCCAACAACAGCGAAGGACACGGGCTTGAACCTTGTGCCTGCACCGGCAGACACCTTGGCGGCAGGTGCTGCAGCCGCCTGGTACAGCAGGTCCAGGTTGGACGCCAGGCGCTGAACGCAAAAAGAGCGGCAGCTCGGCCTGACTGACTGCGGAACGGTCACGCCGGGATGGCCAGGAGAACGTGGTCAGGGTCGGGCCTAGGATGGCCAGCGCTGATCAGGGGCGCCCGCGCGGAAGACGGTGGGAGAGGTTCTGCGGTCCCGCTGGCACTCCGGCGGTGCACCTTTACAGAAACGCAATACGTGACCTCTAGACTGATCGGGTTCATGAGGTTTCCCCACTTGTTTCAAGGTTCACATCAAGCCCGGCAGCGCCGCCGGGTTCGCCTGATGTGGACGGCTGCCTTCCTTGCGTTCACGTCACTCCTCCCAGCATTCTTCAAACTGTCCTGGGCCGGGGAACCGCGCGTAAATGCGGTGACGCCCACCCGCGGCGCCATTCGCTTGATGGACGGCACCCTGGTGGCCGTCCACACCGCCCAGGGCCGGCAGTATCCCCTGGGCCCGATGGCGGCGAACGTGGTTGGGTTTCTGGGCGCAGATGGAGGTCTGGAAGGACTGGAGCGAACGCTGAATGCTGAGCTTGCGCAGGGCAAGTCCCAGACCCTGACGCTGAACGGCACCATCCAGGCGGCGGCCGAGCAGGTGTTGGAAGAGGCGGTCAAGCGGGTGGAAGCAGCGTCAGGGTCTGTGGTGGTAATGGACCGCCACACCGGGCACCTCCTGGCGGTTGCCAACTGGCCCACCTTTGATCCTGGTGCCTGGGCAGGAACCGTTCCAGCGCAGTGGCGCAACCGGGCATTTGTGGACGAGTACGAGCCGGGCAGTGTGATCAAGGCACTGACGGTGGCCGCGCTCCTGGAAGAGAACCTGACGTCACCGGCGCAGGTGTATGAGACGCCGATGCGCCGGCCGTACGCCGGCACGGTCATCAATGACCTGGTCCCGCACCCCTCGGTCCTGCGGACGTGGGAGATCCTGCGGTACTCCAGCAATGTTGGGATGACGCGCTTAATCGAAAACGTGCCGCCCATGACCCTTCACCGCGCGTTTCAGGCCTTCGGACTGGGCCTGGCAGTTGAGCTTCCCGGCCCCACTGCAAACGGGAGCCTCGCCGCTCCAGACAGATGGACGCCCTTGACGCAAGCCACCATGTCGTTCGGGCAGGGCCTGAGCGTGACCAACCTCCAGATGGCCGCTGCGTTCAATGTGATTGCGAATGATGGCGTGTATATCGCCCCCCGACTTTCTCCCGACCAACCGCGGCGCACGCGCCGCGTGCTGCGCCCAGATGTCGCCCGCACCATGCAGCGGCTCCTTCACGCGGTCATTGATGAAGGCATTCAAAGCCGCGCAGAATTGCCGGGGTATCATGTGGGCGGAAAAACTGGTACAGCGCAGGTCGCTATCGGCGGCCGGTACAGCAGCGAAGTGTTTACCAGTACGTTCGCTGGCTTCTTTCCAGCCGAACAGCCGCGTTATACCGTGACGGTGATGGTGCGCGGCGCAAAACGTGAATATCAGGGCTCGCAGCTGGCCGCCCCGATTTTCCGTGACATCACCGCCTACATCCTCTCCATGAATGGCGCGCTGCCTGCACTGATCCCGCCGCCCACCACCCACGAGGCGGATGAGGTCGGAGCCCAGTCGGACCGTGCTGCAGAGCGCTCCGCGAGGGCTTCCAGAGAGGCAGCCGGGCCGGAGGCAGGCCCCGTACATGGACCATGACACGTGCTGCAGCTACTCGTCAGCGACTTCTTTAAAGCGGTACCCGACGCCGCGAACGGTTTCGATAAAGCGCGGTGTGTCCATGGTATCCCCTAGTTTACGGCGCAAGGCCGTCATGTGGACATCCACGACACGTTCCGTGCCCGGAAAGTCCAGACCCCAGATGCGTTCCAGCAGCCGTGTCCGGGTCCAGGCAAGTCCAGCGTGCTGCGCCATGGTGGCAAGCAGTTCAAACTCCAGTTTGGTGAGGTCGAGCCGTTCGCCCGACAGTCGCGCTTCCCGGCCGCGAACATCTATCAGGAGCTCACCCGCGCTCAGGATGTTCTGGATGCCTGCGCGGCGGAGCAGCACCCGGATACGGGCCGTCACTTCACGCGGACTGAAGGGCTTGACCACATAATCATCCATCCCACTGTCCAAACCGTGCAGTTTGTCAGCTTCTTCGCCGCGGCCGGTTAACATCAGGATCGGCAGGGTCAGCCCTGCGGCCCGGGCGGCGCGGGCCAGGTCCAAGCCCGAGCGGCCAGGCAACATCCAGTCCAGCACGGCCACGTCCACTTGTGTTAGCAGAGGCCACGCGCTCAACCCATCTTCCGCGTCCAGCACGGTATAACCCGCGGCGCCCAGATAGGCACGCAGCACCTCCAGGATGGCTGGGTCATCATCCACGATCAGCACCTGCGTCACGGCGAATGGCCCCGGTCAGCTGGGCACCGGCTGATGGGGGTTACCTTCCTGAGATGAGGCGTAGGTGCCCAGCGGCAGGACACATGACCGTGCGGCATACGCACCACTGTGCTGGGTTCCTGTTAAGTTCCTGTCAAGACGTGAGAGGACAAGCAGGGTCAGCAGGCCCACTGCCGCCGACTACTCCACGCACTGCAGAATTTGAGGCGAGCCTTGTCTGACCTTGCGCCTGAACACAGTGTGCTCCTGTTCAGCGACCGGGGCACGGGCGTGATCAAAGGGTGCGGCGCCGAAGCACGCTGGACCAGTCGCCGCCGGTCAGAAGACCCCGCGACAATTCGAAGTCCACACAGATGGGCCCTGGCGGACCGCACTGCCGCCGGCCGTCCCCTTGATGCCCGCCGCCACGACGTTCTGTCCACACCGCGCCTGGCGCCGTTGATGCCGCGTCGCCCAGGACAGCCTGTTGTGGTGTTCATGTGGTTCCGCCGGGCGCAATGTGGCGCGCGGTCTGGCCCTCCTACCCCTGAGCCCTGTGCGCACGGCGCTCTCACCCTCCCGACTTCGGGTTGCATCTGACCGTGGACCACGGCGGAGAAGAGAGGTTCAGTTGCCCGCTCAGACCGTATCGTCGGACGCGCCCGTGCAGGAAGCGCCAACCTCAGGGGCTTCACCGGCCTGCTCGTACTTCTGGATGAACTGCGCGATGCGTGCATCCCCGGCGTCCTGCACTTCAAGTTGTTTGTTCCAGGCTGTCACAATGATCGGCGCCGACTGAGACTCATGAGGAGAGAGGAGGGTGGAGGAACGCCCATCCACCAGCCCTTTGAGCTGCTGCACCTGACTGGCGCCCAAGTCCGGCTGATACGACACCCATACGGCGCCGTGCTCCAGGCTGTGGACGGCGTATTCATCGTAGATGGGTCGGTCGTACACCCCGCAATTCTGCCAGGTACTGTTGTGCGCCCCGCCCGCCGGTGAGCGCTGGGCATAGTCCAGTCGCCCAGCTTGGTGCAGCCCACCTTCATTCTTGAAGCTCTTCACGCCCTCAATTTCACCGCCGTTTTGGGCACAGGCAGCGAGCAGGACGGCGAGCGGCAGAAGACGTTTCATGGCACTCCTTTCACAGATTGACCTTGCGACGGTCGAATTGAGCGAACTGAGGTGGAGTCGGACACGAGCCTTTCCCTGAGGGCGTTCGATATCACAGCGTGGGCACCCCGATCTTTTGAAGGCCGATATTCAAGCGTTCCCGGCTCAGGCCGCCCCGGTCCACATGCTGAACCACGCCATCAGCGCTGATGAAGAAGGTCTCTGGTACGCCAGCCACCCCGTAGTTAATGCCCGTCCGCGTGCCAGGATCACGAAGGTTGGGGTAGGCCAAGCTGTACTCGCGGATAAAGTCGCGGGCGTTCTGCTCACTGGGCTCCAGATACAGCACGCCGAGGACCACAAGCCCCTCCTGACCCGTCTGACGCGTACTCAGTTCCCGGAAAAGGGGCGCTTCCTCACGGCAAGGCCCACACCAGGACGCCCAGAAATTGAGGATGACCGGCCGTCCCTGGAGTGAGACGAGGCTGATGGTAGAACCGTCGAGGGTCTGCAAGGTGAGCGGAGGCGCTGATTTCCCCACAAGAGGACCGCCATCAGTGGCGTTGCGCGCGGGACTCAGGAGGGTGGCCGCCAGAAGAGCAACCAGACCAGCAGCCAGGAGGGGGGGCAAGAGCTGGCGCCACAGGGGCGGACGTGGTGAAGCGGAGAAGAATGGTGTCATGTGTGGCTCCAGGACCACGACCATTTGGGCGTGGGCGTTTGATGCTCAGGGGGCCGGGAAAGTCCAGCAAGACAGTTGCGACGCATCTGCAGCCGGGGGTGAGGCCTTTCCGACGGTCAGACATGGCGAACACGGAGGGCCACGCCTCGATCTCTCCGCGCACGCGGTGACCTCAGCCGTCGTGCCCGACTGCTCCTTCAAGGGCGCGGCGCCATCACGTAGGCCATGCCGCCCGCATGGTTCAGCCACAGCCGTTCGAACACGGCCCGGGGGTACGTGCGTTTAACGGTCGCGTCGGACGGCGCGGCCGGGTCGTTCACGACCGGGTTCCCTCGGGCGTCAAAGCCAGCCAGGACCAGCAGATGCCCATTCGACCACGACAGGGGCGCGCCAGGGAGTTCGCCCGCTTGAAACCGAATGCTGACGGCCAACGGTATGCTGCGCTGCACGAACACCTCCGCGTCCCGCAAGCTTCCCAGGCGGGTGACATACGCCTGGAGGCCCTGTCCCCCGGCGTAAGCGGTATTAAACGACCAATTGCCATACCCGTCGTACGCCTGATCAAAGGTGGCTGCGGCGGCGACCGGCACCGGTACAGGCCGGTTCCAGAAGCCGAGCAGCATGCTGACGCTGGTGGGACTGCACCAGACCTCCCCACCACCCGGGTAGATCATCTGCGACCGGCGGGGAACGTCGAGCACGCGGTTCCAGGCATTGTGCTGGCCGGCTTTGCCCTGATCTCTCAGGCGCAGCGCGGTGTCAGACGTATTGACGGACAGCAGGTGAACTTGGAGACCCGCGCCCAGGGTCACGCGCGTCTGAAAGGCGGTGCTGCGGAAGCCCAGCGTCAGGGTGTCGGTGTTGACCGTGCCGTCAGCTGTGCGTGTGACGGGCGCGCTGCGCCGCGCGCCACTGGCCCGCCAGGTGCCGAATCCGAAGTACGGCGTCCAGCGGCCATCGGGCCTGCGCACCCGCACCTCGAGCTGCAGGGCGCTGCCCGCTGGGCCCGTCACGTTCCAGCTGGGAATCAGCTCATTGAATGGCGCGACTTCCATGACGGGGGTCTCCAGCCGGCCCCCTGCCGTGGCTGGCAGGACCTGCCAGGTGGACGGCACACTGGTCTCGGCCTGTGCCGCCTGAATCAGAGGGGAGGGAACGCCAAAACTGGTCTGCTGAGCGTAGGGTGCGGCGGCCCCCACAGACAACAGGCCTGTTCCGAACAAGGTCGTGCGTGCAAGCTTCACAGTCCTGACCTTAAGTGCGCCCTGTTTTGTTCGTGTTAAGGCGAACGTGGGGCCCGCACGCCGCCTGGGCCTCGCCAGCTTCACCCCATGTGGAAGGCACCCGCGCTGGGTGCCTTCGGCCGGTTCTTGTGGTGAGGTGTGGCCTGGACGCGGCGGATCTTATCCGCTGCTGGCCCCTCCGCCTGGGGCGCCGCGCCTTACAGGCCGCGCTTCTTGAGCCACGTGCGGTAGTCGAGCATTTCTTTCGCCTGCGCCGTGATGATGGTTTTGGCAAGGCTCAGCACACGGGCGTCCTGCCCCTGCTGCAAGGCGAGGTTGGCCATGTCGATGGCGGACGCATGGTGGGGCAGCATGCCCTGCACGAACGCCACATCCGGGGTCTTGGACTTCTTCACCATGTCGGCCATACCGCTCATGCTGCTTTTCATCTGGTTGGCCATGGCGGTGTTCACACCGCCCATGCTTTTGAGGAGGGTGTTCATCTGGGTAATCTCGCGGGTCTGATCCTTGATCACGGCGTTCGCCCAGGCTTTCACGGTGGCGTCCTTGCTCACCGGGAGCGCGGCCTTGGCCATATCCACCGCCATCTGGTGATGGGGCACCATCATGCTCAGGAACGCGCGGTCAAAGGCTTTTCCCTCGAGTTTGGTCAGGGCGCTCAGGTCCATTTTGTCCATCTTCATGGCGCTGGACGCGTTGCCCATGCCCGGCATATTGCTGTGGTCCATCCCGGCCATGCCCTGGGCAAGGGCCGCGCCGGTCAGCAGGGCTCCTGCCGTCAGGAGGGTGATCAGGCCAGCAGGTTTGGGAGTGCGTCGTGTGGTCGTCATACCTTCACCCTAGAGAAGACATGTAAAGTTCCTGTAAAGCCCGCCCCGCGCGGTAGGCTCAGGGGGCGTATGCGCCTGTTTCCCCGACTGCTGCTCAACCACCTGGCCGTGATGGCGGTGCTCAGCGTGGTGCTGCTGGTGGCCGCAGAACTGGCGGCGCATCCGTTCATTCAGCACCACGTCAACGAGATGGTGCAGCTGCTGGGGGACGCGGGGGCCGCCATGCGCGGTGACCTGAACGAGGGCATGCGCGCCACCCTGACCCGCGCGCTGTTCAGTGCCCTGCCGCCCGCGCTGCTGGTGGCGGCCGTGACCGCGTGGGTGGCCGCGCGCCGGGTGACGGCGTCGGTGCGCACCCTGCAGGCGGGCAGCGCCGCCCTGGCCCGGGGGGAGTACCGCCGCCGCCTGCCGGAAGGCGGGCAGGATGAACTGGCGGAGCTCGCGCACAGCTTCAACACCATGGCCAGCACCCTGGCCAGCGTGGAGCAGTCGCGGGTGGAACTGATCGGGAACGTCGCGCATGAGTTGCGCGCGCCGGTCGCGGCGGTGCGCGGGTACGTGGAGGCCGCGCAGGACGGCGTGATGGCGCATGACCAGGCCTTGAGCGCCATTCAACGGGAACTGGCGGGCCTGGAGCGCCTGGCGGGGGACCTGAGTCTGGTCAGCCGGGTGGAGGCCGGGCAGGTGGAGTTGACGCTGCAGGACGTGCTGGTGGCGGCGTTGCTCGCCCAGGTGCAGGACCGGTACGCGCTGGCGTTCGAGGACAAAGGCGTGACACTCCAGGTAGACGCAGGCCGGGCAGGACTGCAGGTGCGGGCGGATCCGGCGCGATCAGCGCAGATTCTCGCGAATCTGCTGAGCAACGCGCTGCGGCACACCGCGCCGGGCGGTGCGGTGCGGGTGGGCGCGCAGGACGCCGGCGGTGGGGTGCGCCTCGTGGTGCAGGACACCGGCACCGGCATCGCGCCCGAGCACCTGCACCGGGTGTTCGAGCGCTTCTTCCGGGCGGACGCGGCCCGCACGCGGGGGGAGGGCTGTGGCGTGGGCCTGACGGTCGCGCGGGGCCTGACGCGGGCGATGGGGGGCGAGTTGAGCGTAACCTCCACGCCCGGTGTGGGGAGCGTGTTTCAGGTGGAGTTGCCGGCCAGCAGGGACCGGCTGGACCCGCCCGCCTTTACAGAAACGTAACGTCCGACCCGTACGGTGGCCGGGATGAGACGGATGGTCGGCTGGGGGGTGGGGGCGGCGCTGGTGCTGGCGCTCGTGGGGTGTGGGCGGGCGCCGCAGGCGCAGACCTTGAGTGGGGACTTTCACGCGCTGCAGGTGCTGGGCAGCGGTACGGTGCTGTACGGGGAGCATGCGGGCGTGCGCCGCAGCGTGGACGGGGGGCGGACGTGGGCCGCGCCGGACGGGGCAGGCGACGCCATGGCGCTCGCCCGGGCCCGGGATGTCACGGTCCTGGCGGGGCATGAGGTCCTGAAGGTCAGCCGGGATGACGGCCAGACCTGGACGGATCAGGGGTTCGGGAACCTGCCGGGCCGGGACCTGCACGGGTTCGCGGTGGACCCGGGCCGGCCGGAGGTGTGGTACGCGAACGTGATGGGGCGGGGGCTGTTCCGCACGGCGGACGGAAAGGACTGGACGCATCTGTCGGACGCGACCGCTGGTGCGTCGGTGCTCGCGGCAGGCCCGCAGCCCGCGCTGTACGCGCTGGACGCCCAGGGTCTGCTGGTGTCGCCGGACGGCGTGACCTGGACCCGGCGCCCGGCCGCGCCGCGCGGCGTGCATCTGGATGTGCACCCGGACAGTGGGGTGCTGTTCCTGGCGGGGCCGGACGGCGCGTTCCGGTCCACCAATCAGGGGCGGACGTGGACGTCCCTCGCGTTGCCGGAAGGCGCGCGGCTCATCGCGGTGTCGCCTCAGAATGGGGATCAGTTGATCGCGGTGGGGCTCAGTGGCGCGGTGTACCGCTCGGCGAATGGTGGAGGCCGGTGGCAGTAAGGGAAGGGGGTGCACCGGGGTTCGTGCCTTGACCCCCGTCACGCCCTGACCTGCCGGACCGGCTCCATCACCTGTCTGACAGAAGCTTAACGAGCTTTGGTTACGGTAAGCAGCGTTCCAATCGTAAGGAGGACAGATGGATCCGGTGTTTGTGCAGATTGGCAATTTCACGATTGCCTGGTACGGCGTGCTGATCACGCTGGGGATTGTCGCGGGCGTGTGGCTGGGCACAAAGATGGCGCGGGAGCGTGGCCTGAACGTGGACCTGTTCAACGACATGATTCTGTGGATGATCGTCTGGGGCCTGGTGGGCGCCCGGCTGGTGTTTGTGGCCACCTCCTGGCACCAGTTCGAGAACATTCCCTTCCCCCGCGTGCTGCTGGACATCGTCAACCTGCGCCAGGGCGGCATTTCCATCCACGGCGGCCTGATTGGCGGCATTCTCGTCATGCTGTACTACGCGCGCCGCAAGGGCATGGACTTCTACCGCTACGCCGACCTGTGCGTCCCGGGCGTGGCCTTCGGCATCATCGGTGGGCGCATCGGCAACATCATGAACGGCACCGACACGGTGGGCCGCGTGACCGGTTGGCCCGTGGGCTTCCGCTGGCCGGACAGCGCCCGCGCCTTCCACGACGGCATGTGCATCAAGAATGCCAACCCTGACATGGACCTGTCGCAGTACTGCCAGCGCATTGGCGATCAGCTCGTCATGACCGCGCCGGTGCACTTCACCCAGCTGTACGGCGTGATTATCGGCATCATCCTGTCGGTCGCCGCCTTTTTCTGGCTGCGGTCGCGCATTCCCGGCTGGGCCTTCTGGCAGTTCTGGCTGTGGTACTCGATTCTGCGCGCCGGCTGGGAAGAAACCTTCCGCCTCAACCCCCTGTCGCCCAGGGCCTACCTGAACCAGGGCCTGGACGCCCCCGGCATCGGCTTCTTTACCGACACGCACCTGATCAGCATTCCCCTGATTCTGGTCAGCATCTGGATGCTGCTGCGGTTGAGAAGAAGGACAGCGGCCGTGCCGGTGTAGCGCCTGATCCGCAGTGCTCCCATGGCCATTCTGGTGGAACCGCGCCTCCCTGTTGAGCCTGGGCCCGCCTCGGAAGGTCCTGGGGGATGAGGGTGGTCCACCGCAGTGGAAGTGAGGTGGGCGGTCTCCAGATGGTCAGCCCGGTATGGCCCGGGGCGCGTCCTCATCGCGGAAGCGGTACCCGACGCCACGCACCGTCTCCAGAAAGCGGGGGGCGTCCGGGGGATCACCGAGTTTGCGGCGCAGGGCGGTGATGTGCACGTCCACCACGCGTTCGGTGCCCGGGAAGTCCGGGCCCCAGACGCGTTCGAGCAGGCGTTCGCGGGACCAGGCCATGCCGGGGTGCTGCGCCATGGTGCTGAGCAGGTCGAACTCCAGTTTCGAGAGTTCGACCCGCACGCCGGCCAGGTGGACGTCGCGGGCGCGCAGGTTGATGGTGAGGTCGCCCAGCGTGAGGGTGTGGTGCACGCCGGCGCGGCGCAGCAGGGCGCGGATGCGGGCGGTGACTTCGCGGGGGCTGAACGGTTTGACCACGTAGTCGTCCACGCCGCCGTCCAGGCCCAGCAGTTTGTCGTCCTCTTCCCCGCGGCCGGTAAGCATCAGGATGGGCAGGCTCAGCCCGGCGGCGCGGGCGCCCCGGGCGAGCTGCACGCCGGTCATGCCGGGCAGCATCCAGTCGAGCACGGCGAGGTCCGCGCGGGGCAGCAGGGCCCAGGCGTCCGGGCCGGTCTGCGCTTCGAGCACCGTGTGCCCTTCCGCCCGGAGGTACACGCGCAGGACCTCCAGGATGGCGGGGTCGTCATCGACAATCAGGACGGTGGGCATGACCGGCCTTCAGGGTGACAGGGTGAGGGGAGGGCGTGGTGAGGGAACAGGCGCAGGCTCAGGGGCGCTGGGTGTGCCGGGACAGCGGCCGGTGGGCGGCGAGGACCAGGGTGGTGCGTGCCCCCGGCAGGGGGGTGGTCATGTTGACCTGACGGCGGGCCACGGCGCTGGGTAGGCTGACCCATGACCCCAAACACCTGGTGGGCCACGCGGCACGTGGTCAGTTTCGCGGCCCTGTCGGTGCTGTTCCTGCTCGCGGCGCCGGCGCAGGCGCACCGGGACGGCTGTCACCGCTGGCACTCCTGCCCCAGTGACACTGGCTCGTACGTGTGCGGGGATCTGGGATACACCACGGAGTGCGGGGGGACGGCCGCGTCCGCAGCAGCGCCGCGAGCGGCCTCCGCGCCGCCGGTGGGTGAATCCAATGTGCGGTACACGACCACAGGCGTGAATTTGCGCGCTGGGCCCAGCGCGCAGACGCTGAAGCTGGCCACGCTGGCGAAAGGGGCGCGGGTCAGCCTGCTGGGCTGCGCGGCCAATTGGTGCCGGGTGACGTGGCGGGGTCAGACTGGGTACGTGGCCCAAGCGTACCTGCGGCGGTAAGGGACAAGTCGCGTCGGCCACCGGACTGGCCCCTTTTGTCTCGATCAGGCGTGAAGCGCTCGCTAAGACTGTGCGTGTTGAGGCCGCAGACTGAGACAATGTGGTTTCGATACGACTTCCGGTCAGTCCGGGTTCGGAGATGAATCTGCTGTAGAGTTCATCCGAAAATTTAAGGCAGACTCGACAAATCAGACCGGAATCGGTCTAGGAAGTTCGCCGGATTTTCCGGTGTGACATAGAAGGTGTCCCGACCATGAATCAGCAACAGGGCCTGCTGTGGGCGAGCGGTCGTGGCCAACGCATGCACCTCACTGCCATTCACAATGAATCGGCCGGTCACGGTACCTGGCGCCGCTGTCCCCCACATTCGTGCCCCCAGGGGTTGCGAGGTCAAGCAGGCAGTGGTCGAGGCATAGGGGAAGAGGTGTTTCCGAAACCCTGCCTGAACGTGAAGTGCGTCCGTCCCCCAATGATAGGTGACGCCTGCCTTCCGACTGACCAGGTAGAGCAGCGGGGGCAGGAGAAGGAGAATCAGCAAGGGAACGACCGCATCCATGGCCTTCAAGCTACCGTCTCCTTCGTCTGCAGGCGAAGGAGGATGACGATGCAGGCCAGCTGAACCATCCCCAAAAAGTTCTCTGCTTTAACTTCGTCCCGCGTGCGGACACGCCGGAAGCTCTGCAGCCAGGCGATGGTACGCTCCACCTTCCAGCGCCGCCGATAGCGGCGCAGCGGCCGACCATCCTGCGTCTTGCGGCGATTACGCCGATTCGGCGCGATCATTTCGATGCCGAGCACCGCCAGGTCCGCATCCAGGCCGTCACTGTCATAGGCCTTGTCCCCGATCAGGCGTTCGGGAAAATCCATTCCGAATGAGGCGTCCAACGTGTCCTGGACGAGCGTCACCTCGGCCGGACTGGCGCTACTGGTATGAACCGCGAGCGGCACGCCGCTCGCATCCACCATGATCATGATCTTAGAGGCTGTCTGGAAAGGGGAGAATCAGGGGGAAGCCGCGTTCTGCTGAGCAAAAGCGGCGAGTCTACGAATTCAACCGGCATGGGGTCCTGAGGTAAGTGCCGTTATCTCAGGAAACAGACGCTTCTCAGCAGGCGGATAGCTTCTTTCCCAGAGGTGGGGCATGGGGGAGTTTGAAACTTATCACAGGATGGAGGAATTCCATGGACGCGGCCCGTTTACAGACCTGTGCCACACGCTTCCTCGCTGAGCTTCAACGGAGCCCGCAGACGATCCGCGCGTACCGTGCAGATCTGAACCATCTTCAGACGTGGCTGGCCACCCATGAACAGGTCCTGGATGCCCAGAGTCTGGGTCAGTACCTCGCCGCTCACCCCACCTGGGCGGCCGCCACCCGCAGCCGGAAGCATACCACCTTCGAGCGGTTCGCTCACTGGGCCATGAGACATGAGCTGCTTGACCGTGATCCGACGCTGCATTTGGACCGTCCCCGCTTGCCATCTCCCCATCCCAAAGGCCTGCGACGTTCGGACATCGAGCGCATTTTTGCCGCTATTCCTGGAGTTCAGCGGCGCGACGCGCTGCTGTTTCGTCTGGTCTACGAGACAGGACTCCGCATCGGCGAAGCCCTGGGCCTGTACTTGAGCGATCTTGACTTGACCCCAGGAGACGAACACCTCACCGTGCTGGGGAAAGGGGAGCGCAAGCGTACCGTACTCCTGGACGACCCCAAGCTGGTGGGCACCTTGAAACGCTACCTGCGCAACCTGCCGTACACGCACGGTCCCCTGTTTCAGGCGACCCGCAATAGCCGGGGGGGCCCACTACGTTATCAGAGCGTGCAAGAACGCTGGCAGAGCTACGCCCAGCAGGCGGGGGTCGCCTGCACGTTGCATCAATTACGGCACAGCCACGCCACCGAGCTGGTCAATGGGGGCGTCAGCCTGGCGACCATCCGCAAGCGGCTGGGCCACCAGCACATTCAGACCACCCTGCGGTATGCCGAGATCAGTGATGGCATAGCAGACGACGAAGTGCGGCGCTGGCGGCGGCAGCAGCGGTCATAGACCGCTGCGAACACATTCGGCCAGTGGAATAGATGCGTGACCACCCTCGCTGTCCCTACGCTGCTGGACGCTGTCGCATGAATATAAGCATCACCTTCTAGGACAGAAAACGCGGGCAGGCCGGTGTTTATGAACCCATCAATCTCTCCGAACTGTCGTTCACCGCTGCGGCCGTGACGGTCAGTTGGTGGATCCCATCTCCTCATCAACGAGCATCCTGAGTCCTCAGGAGCCCTGTCTCCGAAGACGGTCACGCCGCGCACCCAGCACCACCAGGACGAGCATGGCAAGGGTTCCGGTCAGCAGCGTACCGGTGATCCATCCCCCTGCGGGAGCCAGCAGGCTGGCGAGGAGCACCAGGAGGCCGAGCCCCAACCATGCCTGGCCCAGACGGCGAAGAGTGGCCCGGCTCAGCTGTGGACCATTGAGCGCAGAGGGTTCCGAGGCGGCCAGGGCTGGCCCCATCAGCATGAACAGCAGCCCGAGGCTGCCCATCGTCACCCTGAAGCTGTCCCATCCGAAGGCCTGCGCGGCCACGTCCCCCAAGGCCATCAGCCCCAGACCCAGCACCACCGTGTTCAGCAGGGGCCGACTGGTGGCCTGGGCCTGGCCCGCCGCAAGCACGATCAGCGCCCCGAAGAGCAGAGCACCCGGCAAAAAGAACAGGGCTTCAGCTGGACTGCCCCAGCGGTCTGGCTGCCCCGCCGCGTTCCAGTGCACAGGAACACGGGCAGGTTGATGAGGGAGGGCCCACGCGGCCAGCGCAAGACTCGAAGCAAAAGGCAGAAAAAGGATCCAGTTGGGAAAGCGAGCAATCAGGGCGTGCAAGGACGGCTTGGACGGCGTCATACAGGATTCCTCCAGCGGAAGGGTGTGCTCATTAACACTCCGACTAAGCCTTGGACGGCGCTTGTGGGCGGGCTTGCCGGCTGATCCACCACAGCCAGCCCAGGCCAAGCACCGCTGCCAGGACCGAAGCCATCAGTACGCCCAACTTGGCCTGAGTCAGTAGCGCGCCTTCTTCGAACGCCAGATTCGACACGAACAGGCTCATGGTGAAGCCGATGCCCGCCAGTAAGCCGGCCCCGATCATGTGGCCCCAGGTCACGCGCCGCGGCAGTGAGGCCACGCCGAACCGGACGGCCAGCCATGCACCCCCCACCACCCCGAGCGGCTTGCCCAGCAGCAGACCCAGCATGATGCCAAACGACACGGTGCCTACCCCCCCAGCAACCACCGAAACCCCAGCATTGACCAGCGCAAACACGGGCAAGACCACAAAGGTCACGAAAGGATGAAGGGCATGCTCCAGACGGTGCAGTGGACTCTGAGCGCGCTCCAGCAGGTCCTCGAGATCCCGCAGCCGCGCGCCAACCTGCTCCCCACGCCCTGGTCGGGCGGCGGCCGTGAGCGATGAGAGATAGCCTGCCGGATCAGGTTTACGAATGGGCACAGCCAGGGCGAGCAGGACGCCCGCGATGGTGGCGTGCAGCCCAGAGCGAAGGACGAAGAACCACAGCAGCGCCCCCAGCACGCCGTACACTTTCAGGCTGCGCGCACCTCTCCAGCCGGCATACAGGGCGGCGCTCCAGGTCAGGGCCGCGAGACCAAGGAAAGCCAGGTCGAGATTCGACGTGTAGAACAGGGCAATCACGAGGACCGCGCCCAGGTCGTCCACGATGGCCAGGGCCGTCAGAAACACCTTGAGCCCGATGGGAATGCGTGACCCCAGGAGGGCCAGCACGCCAAGGGCGAAGGCGATATCGGTGGCCATGGGCACGCCCCAACCGCCCGCGCCGGGGCCACCTGCGTTGAGCAGCGCGTACATGAGGCCGGGCAGCAACATCCCCCCTGCTGCGGCGGCGCCAGCGAGGCTGGCCCGCCGGCGAGAGGACAGTTCGCCGATCAACAGTTCACGCTTGATTTCTAGACCGACAAGAAGGAAGAACACAGCCATCAAGCCGTCGTTGACCCAGTGCTGGACAGACAGATCCAAAGTGGCACTACCAAGCGTCAGGGCAAAGTGCAGGTGTTGAAAGGTGGCGTAAGCCTCACGCCAGGGTGAGTTGGCCCAGAGAAAGGCCAACAGAGCGGTGCAGATGAGCAGCAGGCCGGCAAAGGCCTCACTGTGAACGAACCGGGCAAAAGGCGTTTGGGGCGACGTGGGGGGGGACATGGAACCTCCTCGGCAAAACAAAAGGGAGGCCGCAATTGCGGACTCCACCAAGTCAACGTATGGCCGTTGGGACCTGCCGCAGTGGCGGCGGGTTATGTCCTCAAGGTACCAAAGAAAGAGGCCAACCTTCGTTCATCTGGCCCAAAGGTCAGGACCTGGCCGGTTGGAGCAGCGCTGATCCTAAGTTGCCCTGGACCAGAAGCCCTGATGCTGTCCGCCTCCTTGTTGGCCATGTCCTGTACACTGACGTGACAACCTTGTTTCTCGGAATCAGGTGCCGGCGACCATACGCCGAACTGGAGGAGTCTGCTACCGCAGGCTCCTCCGTTGTCGTTTCGCTCTCTCGCTCCTGCCTGGAGGTGCCACATGTCCCCTGACGAACCCGAGTCCGGAAAACCGCTGACCACAAGGGAAATTGCACTCCTCATCGGCAGCTTCGCACTTACCGCCCTGGGCGCCGGGCTGGTCGTTCTGCTGCTGACCCTCCTCTTCATCTGATCGCCTGTTCCCTGGATGGACCATGACTGACCCACATACCGCTGACCACCCTGCCCTGCTCGAGACTCTCGGCCTTTCGCTCAGCGACGGCACCATGACCATTCTCGCCATTGCCCTCTTTGTCGGCACGTACGCGCTGATTCTGATGGAGAAGTACGTCCACCGCACGGTGGCCGCCCTCCTGGGGGCCTGCGCTGTGATGGTCGTGGGCCTGCTATCTCCGGAACAGGCCTGGGGCAGCATCGACTTCAACACCATCTTTTTGCTGTTCGGCATGATGAATATCGTCAATGTGCTGAGCCGCAGCGGCTTTTTCGATCTGGTGGCCCGGCACGCCATGGTCTTCACCCGGGGCGAGCCGGTGCGGGTCCTCTGGACCTTCAGCGTGCTCACGGCTGTGTTCAGTGCCTTTCTCGACAACGTGACCACGGTGCTGTTCATGGCTCCAGTGGTCGTGACCGTGGTCACCCGCCTGGGCCTGAAGCCCATTCCTTATCTCATTGCCGTCATTCTGGCCAGCAATACCGGCGGCACCGCCACGCTGGTCGGTGATCCGCCCAATATCATCATCGGCTCCGTCGCGGGGAAGGGCTTCGGGGATTTCCTGACCAATGTGGCCCCCTACGCAGTCGTAGCAACGGTGGTCGGAATCGCCCTGATGCACCTGCTCATGCGCTGGCGTGGACACCTGAATGCCGAGGGGTCGGCCCATCGACTCCAGCAGATTCTGAGCGACAACACGCCCGTCAAGACCAATCCCAAGCTGATGAAGCAGGCGCTGGGGGTCTTTGGCTTGACACTTGTGCTGTTCATGGTGGGCCATCCCATCGGCCTGGAAGCCGGTCTGGTTGCCCTGACCACCAGCACGTTCCTGCTGCTGATCGCCGACCTGTCGCCAGTGGAGCTGTTTGAACAGGTCGAGTGGGCCACCCTGCTGTTCTTCATGGGGCTCTTCATCGTGGTGGGCGCTCTGGAGCATGTTGGTGTCTTTGAGCAGGTCGCGACGGCCCTGACGAACACCATTGATGGCAACATTGGCCTGGGCATCCTGCTGGTGGGTTTTTCCAGCGCCATCATCAGTGGTTTTGTCGACAACATTCCGTTCACCATCAGTATGGCGAGCGTCTTGCGGGAACTGGAGGGAACCCTCGGCCCCGCCATGGACCCGTTGTGGTGGGCCCTCTCGCTTGGGGCCTGCCTGGGCGGCAACCTGACTCTGATTGGGGCGTCGGCCAACATCGTGGTATCCGATATCGCGGCGCGTGAAGGGCATCCCCTCAGCTTCGGGCGGTTCATGAAGTACGCCACGCCGATTGCGCTGGTCACCACAACCCTGGCTCTGGGCCTGTATTACCTGGTGTTCATGCTCACGGGAGCTGGTCAATGAGCCTGCTGGACCTGTCCACCCTGCTGGTGTGTGTCACTGCCGGACTGGCCTTCGTCAACGCCCGGTTCCTCAAGCTCCCCGCCTCCATCGGCGTCACGGTAGGTGGGCTGTTGCTGAGCCTGATGCTGCTCGGACTGGTGGCGTTGCGTGTGCCGTTTGCCTTATCCGCTGTGGAGACGGTGCGGGGCATTGAATTTGACGACTTCGTCTTCCAGGGCGTGCTGTCGTTCCTGTTGTTCGCGGGGGCACTGGGCGTGAACTCACATGCCCTGTGGGGTCTGCGCGGGCCAGTGATGTCGTTCGCGCTCCTGTCCACCGCCCTGTCCATTGCCCTGGTGGGTGGAGCGCTGTACGGCCTGCTGGGGCTGTTCAACCTGGACGTTCCTTTGGTGTACTGCCTGCTGTTTGGTGCCCTGATTTCCCCCACCGACCCGGTGGCCGTCCTGGGCATGCTCAAGCAGGCCAAAGTGCCCAAACGCATTGAAACGCTGGTGGCGGGGGAAAGTCTGTTCAACGACGGGGTGGGCGTGGTGGCCTTTGCCGTCCTGGCAGGTATTGCGGCGGCAGGAAGTGGGCACGGACATGGCCCAGACCTGAACGCTGTTGGCGTCCTGGGGTTCTTTGCGCAGGAAGCGGTTGGCGGACTGGTGTTGGGCGGGGTTCTGGGCTACCTGGCGTACCTGACGCTGCGGGCGGTGAGTGACTTCGTGGTGGAGATGCTCGTCACCCTCGGCCTGGTGCTGGCCTGCACGGCCGTGGCGCTGCACCTGCATGTTTCGGCGCCCCTCGCCGCGGTGGCGGCGGGCCTGCTGGTGGGTTCCCTGACGGACCGGATGCCCACGGCCCTCTCCAGCCGGGAGAAGTTCGACAGCTTCTGGCACCTGATCGATGAGCTGCTCAACATCTTCCTCTTTGCCCTGCTGGCACTGGAACTGATGGTCGTGCGCTTTACCGCTCAGGCCCTGCTGCTGGGTATGCTGACCATTCCGCTGCTGCTGTTGATCCGGACCGTCAGTGTGCAGGTGCCGGTCTTTCTGCTGGGCAAGCGGCATGAATTCTCGCCGTACACCCGCCGACTGATGATTTGGGGTGGCCTGCGTGGGGCGATCAGTGTGGCGCTGGCCTTTACGGTGCCAGCCGGCCCAGTCCGTGATCTGTTCCTGGTGATGACCTATGTCGTGGTGGTCTTCAGCATCATCGTGCAGGGTTTAACCGTCGGCCGTCTGGCTGCGCGGGCGGGGAGACAGGAGCCACAAGCAGCGGCTTGAGGGCACATCAATCAGCCCGCATCAACGCTCGACTTCTTGGTCGAGCGTTGATCACATGCGCTTAGCGTCAGTCTCCGCTCCAACTCTAGTGCGACCCCTTGTACAAGCGCGAGGGACCGCACACCTGTTGTGATTCATGGCAGATTCTGATTGATGGGGCACAGGTGCGCGACCTCCCCAGTGGATTCAGCTCGGGGTAAGGGGCCGGTGCCACGCGGCATGCCGGTACGGGGGTGTAAAACCGCCCCAATCCGCGCCCCGGGGGATGGGCAGGCGCCGCTCCGCTTGAATGACTTCCAAGGTGTAGGGCACGCCCAGCGGTACGCGGCGCACCGACCAGCCACGCACACGGACGCGCCCAATGAAGGTGATGTGCCGCAGCAGCGTGCGCAGTTCGCCCTGATGACCGAGGCACAGGGCGTCAAGTTGCCCGGCCTCCTCCGCAATGAGCGGCGTGGTGGCCCAGAGGGGAAGGCAGGCTGGGTCGGGTTCAGCCAGCACGGGAAACGTCACGGTGTCCAGCAGCGCCAGTGGAAGCGGCACGACAGACGGCGCAGGCCGTGCCGGATCGAACGGCCAGAACTGGCGGTACTCACGCTGCACGGCCACTGCAAGCAGCTCATCCAGCGGCAGGCCGCGGCGGACAGGGGAGACGGTCCGGACCTGCACCAGGAGCGGCGTTTTGGGGAGGGTAAAGTACTGACCCCAGAGACGATCTGCGCCTGGAGGCAAGGGGTGAAGCGCCGGCACGGCCCGCGCTTGGCTGGGATTGGACATCCTGGTCATGCTGCGTGATAGGGCCTGCCAGGGGCAAGAGGGCCCGGCAAGTCTCGCGCCGTCAGACTGCGGCGCATGATGCTGCCCGACCGGCCGCCACCGTTGCCCGAGACGCTCCTGGACTGGCCTGCGCCGCAAGGTCAGAAGCACCAGCCGGCCCGCTGGCTGGAGAGCGCGGCGTCCTCCCGCGAGTTCTTCGAATCCGTGGTGGCAGAGAAAAGGGAAGACGCCCTGGCCAGCATCTGGAATGACGCGCCACGTGGTCCTGGTGCCCGGCTGACCCGGTGGTTCTGTCCTGGCGTGCCGATGCACGCCACCGGAGAGCAAACGCTGGGCCCCACTGGACGGACGCGACACCGCTTCCTGGTGCCGGCACGGGCAGCCCTGCTGGCGCTGGAGCGGGGCCTGGTCACGTGCCAGCACCAACCGGAGGAAGCATGACCGACTTGGATGATGCACACGAGGTTCATCCGCTGCTGGAGGGTGGGCCGTACGATTTTGAGGGGACGTGTATCGGGTGTGGCGGCAATTCCACGGCTCTGAACCGCTGGACGCTGTGCCGGTTCTGCACCACGAATCCAGACGCGCAGACCTACCCACCTGAGCCCGAGTGACCGCGACCAAGAAGAAAGGCGACCTCTCCGGGTCGCCTTTGATGTTGCACACGATACCCTGGTATGCACGTTCACGCCAGGACATGCAGCACAATTGCGTTCAGAAGTCCTCGACCTCGTTCTGGACGTCGTTTTCTTCCAGGGCAACATGGCACCGGGTTGTATCCACCGACGAGTGACCGAGAAAAAGACCCACCCGGGTGAAATCTATCGTGGCGCGGTATAGGCGAGTGCCCGAGTGTTTTCTGGCGGCGTGAAACCCGCGCCCGCCAGCACGAAGCGCGAGGCTCATGCGGTACTTGGCCTAGTGGTAGGACCAGTCGAAAAGCCGACCAGCGGCTTGGACCGGCGGGAGGCCGGCCAGGGCGGTGCGAACCCGTTTTCAAAGCGGAACCCGGCGCACCTTGCCACCCTTACCGTGCACCGTCAGCTGCGCACCCTGAATGTCAGAGATGTTCACGCTCAGGGCCTCATTCACCCGCAGGCCTGCATGGGCACAGAGGAGTAACAACGCCGCGAGTCAGACGTCGCAGTGCTTCAGCATCTCGTCGATCTCGCACATATAGGGCGGGGGTAGGTCCGGTGGCACGTGGGCATCCTCAAGGGGTTGCGCTTCCGTGGGGCCGGCTCACTGTAAGGCCCGGTACAGGGCGCTGCGCCACCGTCGAGGCCGACAGCGTGCCCGTTTTTCCGCGTCCTTGTGAGGGCCTCGTTTGCAGTTGGGCCACGTAGCGGCCGCCGTCTCGCCGCCCGGGGCACAGCAACTGCACGCCGTGATGCTGTGCCCAGGGCACGAATTCACGCATGAGCAGGAGGCACCTTTCTTTTTGGCGACAAGGGGGGAGTCAGAACCTCAGCAGACGTACGGCACCGCCAGGGCTAATTGCCTGAATTCAACGATTCAATGAAGCGAACAATCGCCTGGATCTCCTGGTCATCCAGCGTAATGGGCGCTCCGGTCTGGGCAGACCGGTAGGCGAGTTCCTGGCGAACCGCCGCGTCCAGGGTCTGTGTGCTGCCGTCGTGGAAGTAGGGTGCGGTTCGGGCCGCGTCCCGGAGACTGGGCGTCTTCATGGCGCCAATGTCGTGCTTGTCCTGCGTGACCAGGAAGCGGCCCAGCACTGCAAGCTCAGGCTGCTGCGTCACCACCTCGTCGAGGTCTGCAGGTTGAATCTGCCTGGCCTGTTTGAGACGTGCGGCCAGGTCAAGTGGGGCAATCACGGACAGTTGGTGCGTGTAGTGGTACTGCCCATCCGTGAAGGTGGCGTACCCCGCTTGGGTGGCATGGCAGGCGATACAGCCTGTCTTTTTGAAGAGCTCAAATCCTCTTTTTTGCTCGGGCGTTAATGCACCTGCCTGCCCGGCGTACATCATTCGGTCAAAGGCGCTGTTGCCCCGGGCGAGTGAGGTGATGAATGCCGTCAGCGCCGTTTTGACCTCCATCTCGTTGAGTGCTCGCTGCGCCACCCGTTGTACGGCAGGATCACTGTTCAGGGCTTCGATCGCCTGCGCCGTAGACGTCATGCCGTGCTCCCGGGCTGTCGTGAAGGGGTGCATGACCTGGTCTTCCAGTGTGGCCCGCCGACCATCCCACATGAGTGGCTGCGTCCATGCCGCGTTTTTGAGGCTCGGTGAATTCCGGGTGCCCAGAAGTCCCTGAACACCACGGGCCACTGGCCGGCCATCGGCGAACGCCTGCTGTGGATCGTGACAGGACGCGCAACTGATGCGGGCGTCTGCGCTGGCCGACGGCGAAAAGAAAATGGCCTGTCCGAGTTGAACCTGCGCCTGGCTAATGGGTCGCAACGGTGGTAAGCCCAATTGAGGCGCGTTGACTGTCACGAAGGGCGCGGTGATCACGCCTGTGAGCAGGAGCATTTGAGCTTTCATGCGGGTTGCTTACCGCGTGCCCTGCTGACCATGTGGAAAGCCTTAGATGCCGTGGTGACCAGGGGTCGTACTGCCTCATAGTTCTCATGCCCAGGAATGACTGACCGCTGAAGGGCAAGCGGGAGATGAGTCGGGGCCTTCCCACCATCCACCCACCTCTCCCTGTCGTGATTGTCATTCTCTGTCGCGTGAGGCCTCATACCTGACCAGTTACTGTACTACCTCCTTTTGGTTCTCGGGGCCGCATGTGCGGTAGCAGCATGAGGAGATCCTTAATAAAATTTCAGGGTTGTCCCTGAGCTTTGGCGCTGTACTTTGCCACTTTTCGCGGTGAGGAAAGCCTATCTGACCGGACACGCTGCTCCATGCCAGCCGCATCTCGCCCCTTCATCTCACGCCACTCAAGGAGGACAGTGTGGCTTACAAACCAACAGGTCGGTCATTCCGGCTGCTGGGCATTATGACGCTGTTTCTGGGGCTTGCCCAAGCACAGGTGACCTACACCTATGACACTCTGGGCCGGCTGATCTCTGTGACCGACCCTTCCGGTGCCACAGCGCGGTATCAGTACGACGCTGTGGGGAATATTCTCTCGATCACGCGCTATGGGGCTGGCCAACTCGCCATCTTTGATCTGACGCCGAAGAAGGAAATGGCCGGCCTGACCGTGACGCTTCAGGGCACTGGTTTCAGCGGGACGCCCAGTCAGAACATGGTGAAGTTCGGTGGGGTTCAGGGCACGGTCGAATCTGCCAGCCCGAATAGACTTGTGGTCAGAATTCCTGCTGGAGCAATCACGGGTGAGTTGACTGTCCAGGTGGGCACAACCACCGCTTCGGCAGGAGTGTTCACAGTGATTCCCCGCCAAGATGCGACGCTCTCCACGATGGCAGCCAAGCCAGGTGAGCTGATCACCCTGACCGCCGTCAATGCGACCTTCAGTGAGCCGGACCTGCAGGTTCGCTTTAACGGGGGCCAGCCTATCGCACCGGTCAGCGTGACGGAAACGACGCTGCAAGTGAAGGTGCCAGCTGCCTTTACGGACGGTCCAGTCACAATTAGACCTCTTGCGAAAGTCGTGAGCTAAGCTGGCAAGGTGGAGCGAGACCGTCTGACACGCACGCGGAAGATGAATCGCAAGCAGTTCCGTCGACGCACTGGGGTCTACCCGGAAACCTTCGCTGAG
>NZ_PYSV01000020.1 GCF_003028415.1 Deinococcus arcticus | reverse complement strand
CACCCTCAGACGAAGCCATCAATCCGCAGCTCTTCTCCGCTTGCGAGAGGCGATGCAGCAGGTGGCTTGATTCTCAAGCCACCTGCTGAGCTACTCCGGCCTCACTCAGGTTAAGTTGCCAGAACCCTTCCAACTGAGACCACACGGAATAGGCTGCCTCGTGGACAGGCTCACACAAGCTCCGATTGACTTGCGTGCAAAGACAACTCAATCAGAGCGGAGCAAGCATGAGCAAAACGGGTTCCGGGCATGGACTGGGTCAAAGGGCGTCCTGCCGCTGACGACATACGGCCCCGAACAAGCCTATGACCTTGATGCGTGGTCCGGGTATCAGCATGAAGCTCCAGCTGCTCCGCGGTAACGCACTCTGATCCCCATCCGAAAGGTGAAGAGCCACCCACCAGCCGCACCACCCGGCCGGTGGGTGGCTCCGTGACGTGTGGCGTGCCCAGCCCTTATAAAAGCGTGGCACCGGGTACTCCAATGTTCGCCATGCCTTGACTTTTTTTTAGGCATGACTAAGATGCAGTATGAATCCGATGAGTGAAGTATCTGAGCAGGAGCAGCGGTGAGTTGGCTGCGTGCCCTCCTGTCCCGGCGCGACGTGTTGCGGGCCGGCGCCGGCGGCGCCGCGGCCCTGGCGGGCAGTGTGGCCCTGGGTCAGGGTGGGTCACACCCCGCCGGACACACGGGGACGGCTCCAGTCAGCCCAGCGCCGGCCACCGCTGGTCACGCCGGGCACGGCAACAATCTGATGGTCGGCGCCGTCAATCACAAGCGCAATGGATTTGACCCCATGGCCATGCTCACCGACTGGGACTGGGGCAAGGTCAGCACCCTCCCGAATGGCCAGACGCTGCGCGAGTACACCATGATCGCGCAGGACAAGGAGATTGAGATTGCCCCTGGCATCTTCTTCCCCGCTTGGACCTACAACGGCCGCGTGCCGGGGCCGACCTTGCGTTGCACGGAAGGCGACCGGCTGCGCATTACCTTTATCAACCAGACCATTCACCCGCACACCATCCACTTTCACGGCGTGCACTCGGCCGAGATGGACGGAGTGCCGGGCGCCGGCCCCGGGGAAATTCAGCCCGGTGGGCGCTTCGTCTACGAGTTCGACGCCGAGCCCTTTGGCTGTCACCTCTACCACTGCCACGCCACCAGCCTCAAGCGCCACATCCACAAGGGCATGTACGGCGCGTTCATCGTGGACCCCAAAGAGGGGCGGCCGCCGGCGCGCGAGTTCGTGATGGTGCAAAACGCCTTTGACACCAACTTTGATGGGGCCAACGAGATTTACGCTGTGAACACGGTGGGGTTCGAGTTCGCGCGGCGGCCCATCCCCGTGCAGAAGGGCGAACTGGTCCGTATCTACCTGATCAACATCCTGGAATTTGACCTGATCAATTCGTTTCACCTGCACGCCAATTTTTTCAACTATTACGACACCGGGACCACCCTGGAGCCCACCAGCCGCATCGTGGATACCATCATGCAGGCCCAGGGCCAGCGCGGCATTCTGGAATTTAAGTACAAGTTCACCGGCAACTTCATGTTTCACCCGCACATCAGTGAGTTCACCGAGCTCGGCTGGATGGGCTCGTTTCAGGTGGTCGAGCCGGACGCCTATCCGGCGGCCCTGAAAGCCGCGGGTGTCGATGCCGGGTGGGACCGGCGCAGCCTGCAGGGCGCCGCCGGGGGCCGCTCGTGAGTGCGCCAGCGGCGCCGCGGGGCCGCTGGGCCAGCCTCTGGGGTCTGGCACTTGTTCCTTTGCTGCTGCTTGGGGCGGTGCTCGCGTATCTGGTCGCCACAGGCGGCGGCATGAAGGCCCTCCAGGGTCCACCTGTCGAGCAGGTCAAGATTGGCCGCGTCACCCTGCCTGAGCGCGGCGTCATTCAGGTGCAGGTGGTCAATGACGGTCCGCAGGCGGTCACCCTGCCGCAGGTGATGGTGGACGACGCCTTCTGGTCGTTTACCGCCAGGCCCGCTGGGGCCATTCCCCGCCTGGGCACCGCGACGTTGACGATTCCCTATCCCTGGGTTGAGGGCGAGGCGCATAAGGTGGCGCTGCTGAGCTCGCTGGGCACCGTGTTCGAAGCGGAGATTCCAGTGGCGACTTTGACCCCTCAGCCGGGGCGGGATCTGTTCGTGCGCTTCGGGCTGGTGGGGTTGTACGTCGGCGTGGTCCCGGTGCTGCTGGGGATGCTCTGGTTTCCCTGGATGCGCCGCCTGAGTGCGCGTGCCATGAACTTCATCCTGGCCCTGACCGTGGGCCTGCTGGTCTACCTCGCAGTGGGTACTTACCTGGACGCCCAGGAATTCGCGGCGGCGCTGCCCGCCTTCTGGCAGGGGACGCCGGCCGTGCTGCTGATCGCTCTGTTGACCCTGGGGGTGCTGCTGGCACTGGGCGGCAAACGCCGGCCTGAGGAGGCGCCCCTGGGGCTCTCGTACCGCATCGCCACGGGGATCGGTCTGCACAACCTCGGGGAGGGCCTCGCCATTGGCGCAGCCTTTGCGCTGGGAGAAGCGGCGCTGGGCACCTTCCTGATTCTGGGGTTCACCCTGCACAACATCACCGAAGGTGTGGGGATCGTGGCGCCGGTCGTGCGCCAGAAGCCAAAACTGATCCAGTTTGCCCTGCTGGCGCTGATCGCTGGTGGACCGGCCATCCTGGGCACCTGGCTGGGCGGCTTTGCGTTCAACCCGGTTTTGGCGACCATCTTCCTAGCCGTGGGCGTGGGCGCCATTGTGCAGGTGGTGTGGGAGGTGGGCCGCCTGGTGGCGCGCAATACAGCAGCCCTGGGTGCGCCTCTGGTGAGCTGGTCCACCCTGGGCGGCTTTACGGTCGGTGTCGCCCTGATGTACTTCACTGCCTTCTTCGTCAAGTTTTAGGTTATGGCTCAGCGTGGTCTTCTGGACCTGTGGCCGCTCAGTTCAGAATCTTGAGCTTGAACGTCAGCGTGGCCTTGCCTCGCGCTGGCACCTCCACCTGCCGGGTCAGGCTCACCTGCCCATTCTGTGCCGTGTTGCCATCCACGGCAACAGTGCGTCCGTACAGCTGCTCCCGAACCGTCACCCGCATCGCGGTCGCTTTGCCACTGACAAAGGTATAGGTCACTTGGGACGTTGTGCTCACAATCTGGCCGGCAGAATTCTTTTCCTGCCCCAGGCGCTTGACGACTTTCTCGTAGCGCAATTCCGGATCTGCCCCGAGATTCAGGTCCACTGGCTTCCCGGCCTGCGCGGCGGGCAGAGTCACGCTACCCACCAGGAGGCCTCCCTCCCGCACATCCACCGCTCCAGCGGGCAGTGACAGCGAGGAGGTGAACTTGTAGTGCCGGTCCACCTGGCCTGACCGGTTCTGGGCGTCAAAGTAGGACTGCACACTCGCGTAGCGCGTGAAGCCACTCACCTGCGGCTTCAGGAAGGGCAGGGTCCGTTGCTCCCCCCGTCCGATGGTCAGGCCGCCTGGCAGGGCGTACCGCTGCAAGCCCCGCACCTCGCCCACAAGGCTGATCTGCCCTGCGCCCCCAGTGCTTGCCCCTGGGAGAACACGGACCGCTTCCGTGTTGCTACCGGCAGCAAAGGGCAGTGCATTGACTGGCGTGGGCACTGAATTTCCCTGCACCTGACGCACCGTCCCTCCGAACAGGTCAACCTGTCCAGCCGTGAACACCTGATCACTGAGGTTGTTGATCTGCGCCAGGGCCGAAAGATTCGCCGCGGCGCCACTAAGATTCAGTTCGTAACGCGGGGTCCAGAACAGGGCCTGCGTGCGGTAGCTGAGCCGCGCCCCACTGGAGGCAGACGCACTGAGACGAAAGGTCACGCCGCCCTGGACGGGGGGTGCCGTGGGAAAGGCCAGTTCGCTACGCGGCGCATGGACGAATTCACCGGTGTTCAACTTCAGGAGCAGGTCATCGGCCCGCGCCAGGGTGGCCGGGACTGGAGGTTGACCCGCCGGCCGCCAGGTCACGGCCTGACCCTCCTGGGTCCGCAGCCACTCGAGTTCTTCAGGATAGAGCGAGAACGTCACACCTGAAGGCCCCAGAACCGAGAAGCTGGCTGGCTGAATCCAGCGCCACTGGGCAGATGGGAAGGTCAGCGCCTGTGAGGTGAGGGGCTGCTGCACTTCTGTAAAGGTGGGGTAGAGGCGGAGATCGGTAGCGAGCGCTGTGGAAGGGAGCAGCGTGAGCAGGAGGACGCGGGCAAGTCGGTTCATGACAGACCTCAGAGAGGGAAGGAATGGACTCTGACAGTTGGGCCAGGACGTCATTACGCTGCGGCAGGGCAGGAACCTGGACGGTCAGCGTCTCCCATGCTCCTGACCTCCAGATGAGTCGGATCAGGACTGGATAAGTGTTCATGAACAGGAACGCGGGCGTCTCGTTCCACTTCATTCTGTCCTCCACTCAGCTGTGTGTGGACCATGAGGCGAGGTTCATCCTCTGACGGTTCTGTCCTGTTACATTCACGCCGTCTTATGCAGATTCACATGTTTGTGGTGGGCCTGGCGACCGCTGCCCTGTTGTCCTTCGGTGCCGCCGCGACCACCAAGGTCAGGGCAGGCGACACGCTCACTGGGCTCGCCGCCCGTCACGGCACCACCGTCACGGCTCTGGTCCGGGCCAACCCGGGCCTGAGTGCCCACCGCCTGCAGATCGGTCAAACCGTGGTTCTGCCGGTTGGGCCGGCCCGCTCGTCCTCTGGGGTCACCATTCGCGCCAGCTCCATCCGGGTGAATGCAGTGCTGCCCCTTCAGGGCCGCCTGACGACCCCATTCAACGCCCGCCACGGCGGCCTGGACCTGGCGGCGCCCACTGGAACGCCCATCCGCGCGGCCCTGGCCGGCACCGTGAAAAGCTCCGTGTACGACGCGCGAAATGGGTGGGGATGGACCGTCGTGCTGGAGCACGTCAACGGCCTCACCTCGCGGTACAGCCACAACAGCGCCAACCTGGTGCGCCGTGGCCAGCAGGTCTCGGCAGGTCAGGTCATTGCCCGCGTGGGCAACACCGGCAACAGCACCGGCCCACATCTGGATTTCCGCGTGTACGCCGGCGGAACACCCATCAACCCGATGGGGCTGTTTTAAGACGGGCCGCGTCCAGGCTCGGCCCAGGTGCCGCGGCCTGACCTCACGGCTCACCTGCTGCGAGGCGGCACTCACGCCTCCTTCAAAGCCTGAAACCTGTGCCTGGCCAGATGCCGCCAGCGCCGTTGCCGGTGACGGTAGAAGAGCGCGGCGAACAGGACCACAACCGGCGTGAGGAGGCCCGCGCGCACCTCCACGCGGTCGGTATACCGGGTGCGGTCCCCTGGCGTCGCCTGCACCGTGATCTGGTGGCGCCACGTCGGCGCGAGCTGGCCCGCCCCGTCGTCCAGCAGCTCGTAGTGTTCGCGGCCAGGGACGTCACTAACCACCCGCCGCGAGACCGAAATGGCCTGCTGTCCCAGGGGCACGGTGCCCAGGAGCGTCATGCGGGTGAGGTACTGGCCGCCTTGCCAGACGTCGGGCCAGGTGGGCGGCTCCAGCGGCGTGAACGTGACCAGGGGCGCCGCGACATACCGCAGCAGGCGGCTGGTCTGCACGTGACGCCAGACTTCAGGGGCATGGGCAGGAAACTCAGTTGTCAATTCGATGTGCATAGACCCTCCCTGGAAAGGCCCGCCGTCTGCGCACGGGCCAGCGTGACGGCGGGCTTCAGGACCAAGGGGCGCCTCTGCAAGGTGCCGGGACCGCCGGTGTGGGTGAAGTGGCCCGCTCGCAGAAGCAGTGCAGGAACAGCGCCCAGAACGCCCTGAGCTCTACTCGGAGGAGAGTCGGCGTCCAGCACCAAGGGCCCTCCCTGGGCGCCGGGGCTCCGGCCGCTCACGACGGTCCCTGTCCCTTCAGGCGCCTCATCTCCCGCTCGACCAGCACCTGAGCGTCCCGCCCCACCCCGCCGAGCAGTGCAGAGCCCCTTGTGCGCTGCCAGGGCAGGCCCAGAAACGAGAGCCCCGGAATGCCCGTGACGCCGCCGTGGTGAAGAGGCCAGCCCCGGTCATCCAGCACCCCCTCCAGATCCAGCCAGGGATAGGCCGGCCGGAAACCAGTGGCCCAGACCACCGTTTCGGCCTCCAGCCGGGTCCCGTCTACACAGACCAGGCGGCGGCCATCCGCGTTCACCACCCGGGGGGCCAGCTGCAGCTGGCCCCGGCGGTTCAGGCGGCGCAGATCCGTGCCAATCACCGGATCACGGCGCCGCAGCAGCCAGCCAAGCAGTGAGCCCACCGGCACGTCCAGCAGCCGCAGGGCCCCCAGCACATCGAAGATGTCCCGGCCCCCCACCCGTTGCGGCAGGACCGGTTGTGGGCGACCCTGGGCTACCGTGACCGAATGGGTGCGCGTCAGTTCCTCGGCGATCTGGGCTCCTGAGTTCCCGGCGCCCACCACCAGCACCCGGCCGGCGGGCAGGGCGGAAGGCCGGCGGTAGGCACTGCTGTGCAGCTGCGTAACCTCCGGGGCCACATGTTGGGCCCAGGCTGGTACGAACGGCGTCTGAAACGGCCCGGTCGCCACGAGCACCGCCCGGGCGGCCCACTCGCCGCGGGGCGTGGTGAGCTCAAAGCCGTCAGGTCCCTGGCGCACCCGGCGCACGGGCGCGCCGTATTCGGTGGGCAGCTCAAAGGTCTGGGCGTACGCCTCCAGATACGCCGCGACCTCATCTTTGGTGGGGTAGTGCGCCGGATCACCCGGAAACGGGAGCCCAGGCAAGCCGCTGCGTTTGGCTGGGGTGAACAGCACAAGAGAGTCGTAGCGGTCGCGCCAGCTGGCCCCGGGGCGCAGGCCCCCGTCAAAGATGCGGAAGTTCAGCCCGCTGCGTCCCAGAAAGTATCCCGCAGCCAAGCCGGCCTGGCCTCCACCAATCACCGCCACATCCAACATCAGACCTCCGGCGCGCCGCGCTGCGCTGAGAGCCGCTGGACCCATGCCGTCTGGAGAGAAAAGACCAAAGCATCCATGCCCTCAGTATGTATGAACATCTGCTCATATGTAAAGAGGTTAAGGAGGCGCTGGTGGAGCGCGGCCACAGAGCGGCAGGGTCCGTCTCTACGGATGACTCTGGGCCAAAGCCTATGTCCAGAGGGCGCGCGCTCCTATGAAGTGCCGCTCCCGCAACTGACCCTGGCCCCTCATCCTCCTTTACATCTGAATGTCTACTCAGGTATTGTCGGCACATGACCCAGTCTCCTGCGCGGCCCCCCACTTCAGGTGCCGACCCCGACGCCCTGACCTATTTTGTCGAGGGCATGGACTGCGCCAGCTGCGTGCAGACGGTCGAGCGTATGGTGGCCACGCTGCCCGGAACAGACGGCGTCAAGACCAGTTTTTCCAAGCAGACCCTGACGCTGCATCTGGACGAGGGGCAGACCCCACGGGCCACCCTGGAAAAGAATCTCAAATCACTGGGCTACGCCCCATCTCTGATGGGATCAGCTGCCGCAGCCGGTCCGCAGGGCCATGGCCACGGCGCCGACGATCACGCCGGCCACACGCACGAGGTCGCGCCCGCCGGCACGCCCTGGTACCGCACGGGTCAGGGCAAGCTGGTCGTCACGTCCGGGGTGCTGCTGGGCGTCGCGTGGCTCCTCAGTTTCCTGGCGCCGACGCTCGCTGACGTGGCCTTCATCGCCGCCACTCTGCTGGGCGTCTGGCCGCTGGCGAAAAAAGCACTCGCCAGCGCCCGCCTGGGTGATCCCTTCAGCATCAACATGCTCGTCAGCCTGGCCGCCATCGGCGCCGTGGCCATTGGCGAGGCGGCCGAGGGCGCGGTGGTGGTGTTCTTCTTCGCCGTGGGCGAACTGTTAGAGGGCGTGGCCGCCGGCCGCGCCCGCGCCGGCATTCAGGCGCTGGCCGCCCTGGCCCCCAAGACTGCTCTGCTGCTGGAGGGCGGTCAACCCCGCGAGGTGCCAGCCGACTCGTTGCAGGTGGGCCAGACGGTTCAGGTCAACCCCGGCGCGCGCGTTCCGGCCGACGGCAGCATTCTGACGGGCACCTCCAGCCTCGACGACAGTCCGGTCACTGGGGAAAGCGTTCCAGTGGTCAAGGGTCCGGGGGATACGGTCTTTGCAGGCAGCATCAACACCGACGGCACCCTGACCCTCCGGGTGGACCGGGCCGCCGCTGACAACACCATCGCGCGCATTATTCACATGGTCGAGGAGGCCGAAGGCAGCAAAGCCCCCACTGCGCGGTTCATCGACCGTTTCAGCCGGTATTACACGCCTGGGGTCGTGCTGGTCTCGGCCCTGGTGGCGCTGGTGCCGCCCCTTTTCCTGGGTGGCGTGTGGCATGACTGGCTCTACAAGGGCATCAGCCTGCTCCTGATCGGGTGCCCCTGCGCCCTGGTCCTCAGCGTGCCCGCCTCCATCACAAGTGCCATCAGCGCCGGCACCCGGCGCGGCCTGCTGATCAAGGGTGGGGGCGCACTGGAGACCATCGGCGGCGTGAAGACCGTGGCCTTTGACAAGACCGGGACCCTGACCGCCGGGAAGCCCCGGGTCACCGACATTGTGGGCGTGGGGGCAGAGCGTGGCGAGGTCCTGCGCCTGGCGGCCGCCGTGGAGTCGGGCAGCAGCCATCCGCTGGCCAAGGCCATCACAGGGGCGGCCCAGCTGGAGAAGGTCACCATTCCCGCCGCTCAGGACGCGCAGGCCCTCCCAGGGAAGGGGGCGACAGCCACCGTGGAAGGGCGGGCCCTGGGCGTCATGTCCCCCCGTCACGCGGCCGAGCTGGCGCCCCTGAGCGCCGAACTCGCGGCCACCGTCACCCGCCTCGAGGAGCAGGGCCGCACCGCCGTCCTCCTGCTCGACGGGGCCGCGCCCCTCGGCGTGCTGGCCATCCGCGACGAGCCGCGTCCAGACGCCCGCGCCGCCATTGCCGAGCTGCGCCGCCTGGGGGTGCAGACCGTGATGCTCACGGGGGACAACGCCCGCACGGGCCGGGCCATTGCCCAGGACCTGGGCCTGAACGTCCAGGCCGAACTGCTGCCCGAAGACAAACTGCGCCTGATCGCCGGGTATAAAGCGCAGGGGGGCGTGGCCATGGTCGGAGACGGCATCAACGACGCCCCGGCGCTGGCGGCCTCGGACGTGGGCATCGCCATGGGGGGCGGCACCGACGTGGCACTGGAAACCGCCGACGCTGCGCTGCTGCATGAACGGGTGTCCGGCGTGGCGGACCTCGTGAACCTCTCTCGGGCCACCATGGGCAACATCAAGGTCAACATCGCCTTCGCGCTGGGGCTGAAAGCTGTCTTCCTGGTCACCACCCTGCTGGGGTACACAAACCTCTGGATGGCGATTCTGGCCGACACGGGCGCCACCGCGCTGGTGACCGCCAACGCCCTGCGGCTGTTGGGCTGGAAAGCCCCCCGCCTGACCCCGGCCCCGGAGGCCACCCCCCGCCATGCCTGAGATCACCCTTTACACCACGGCGGACTGCGCGGAGAGCCGGGCTGTTCAGCGCCTGCTGGGCCGCTGCGGCGCGCCCTTCCGGATCCGGAACCTTCAGGAAGATGCCGGCGCACTGGCCGAATTGCGGAACCTCACCGAGACCCGGATCACTCCGGTGACCGTGATCGGCACCCAGGTGTTCGCTGGGCCAGTTGATCAGCAGCGTCCCGGGCTGCTGGCGGCTTTGCAGGCGGGCGCATGACCACGCTGAGAGGCCGGCGGACCGTCGGCTGGGCCCCTGTGCTGGTGACCGCGCTGCTGCTGGTGCTCGAAGGACTGCTCAAGGCCTGGGCGGTGGAACAGCTCAGCCCCGGAGTCAACCGCCCCCTCGTCCCTGGCGTCTTGCACCTGGGCTTTACCCTCAACACCGGCATGGCCTGGGGCCTGCTGGGGGGCTTCACAGGGGCACTGGCCGCCTTGCGGCTGCTCGTCGGCCTGGGCCTGGTGGGCGCCCTCGCCCTGCGGCGGGTGCCGCCGCCCCTGACCTGGCCCTTGGCCTTGATCGCGGCCGGCGCGCTGGGCAACGCCCTGGACGGCCTGGCGCGCGGCGCGGTGGTGGATTACCTCACTTCCCCGCTGCTGGACCGGGTCTCTGAGCTGCTCAGCGGCCGCCCATTCCCGATTTTTAACCTGTCTGACGTGCTGGTGTGCACTGGCGTGGCGGCGCTCCTGCTGGCGAACTGGTGGCGCGAACGGCGTGTGACCGCCAGGCCCTTTCCCTCACAGACCCCGTAACCCCTCTTCTCAGGAGAACCTATGAAACGACTGATGCTGCTGTCCCTGACCGTGCTTCTCGCCGCCTGCAACCAAGGTGGGGCCGAGATCGAAGGTGTGAAAAGCTTCAAAAACGAAGGCGGTGACCACAAGCCCGGCCGCCTGACGTACGCGCAGCGGCCCCCAGCGGGCGGCCCGCACAACGGTTCGTGGCAGAACTGCGGGATCTATGACCGGCCCATCTACGACGAGTACGCCGTGCACAGCCTGGAGCACGGCGCCGTGTGGGTGTCGTACAAGCCCGGCCTGAGCACCAGTCAGGTGCTGCAGCTCAAAGAGCGGGTGGCCGGCCGCACCTACATCCTGCTTTCGCCCCATGAAACCCAGACGGCCCCCATCGTCCTGACCGCCTGGAACAAGCAGCTGGAAGTGCAGGACCCCGCTGACGAGCGCATCGCGAAGTTCATTCAGGCCTATGAGCAGGGCGGTGAAGCACCCGAAATTGGAGCCTCGTGCAGCGGCGCGTACGACGACACCGTTTGATTCCGTGGGGCGCCGCTCTGGGGGTGGCCGCCCTGGGCGCAGGGCTGGCCCTGGCCTGGCCAGCGGCGCCGGGTGAGACCAGTGCCGACGTGACTTTTGCGCGGGATATGGCGGCGCACCACGCCCAGGCCGTGAACATGAGTGTCACCCTGGTCAAACGCGCCGCCGACCCTGAGATCCGGCTGCTGGCGCAGGACATCCTGTTGACCCAGCAGGCGCAGATTGGCCAGATGCAGGGCTGGCTGATGGCCTGGGGCCGGCCACTGGCCGGGCGCGAGGCCCCCATGAGCGGCATGGACCGCGCGGCCATGGGCATGGCGTCCGCCACCGATGAGGCGGCGCTGGAGACGCTCACCGTTGCCGCTGCCGAAACCCGCTTCCTGCTTCTGATGCGCCGGCACCACCAGGGGGGCGTCGCCATGGCCACCTCGGCCCTGAACGTGGCGCGCCGCCCGGAAGTGCGGCGGTTCGCGCAGCGGGTCGTGACGGCGCAGCGCTCGGAAATTCAGGGCCTCGAAGCTCTCCTGAGAGCGCGTTCGGTGACGCCTGACCCCGCACCTCGCCACGACATGGACGGAATGGATCATGACTAGCCCGCACGGACAGGCGCTGGAGACAGCGGCTGATGGATTGCCCGCTGGACTCCGCCGGCCCTGGCAGCGCTCGCTTACCCTGGCGCTGCTGGCGGTGGCGGCCCTGCTGTCCCTGGCCCTGCTCTACACCCGCCTGCGCAACCCTCAGGGCCTCCTTGGTACGGCGTATCCACCCGGGACGGTGGCCCCGCCCCTGGCCGGCACCGGCGACGATGGCCAGCCGCTGGCCCTGTCTGCCTTCAAAGGCCAGACCGTGGCGGTCTTTTTCGGCTTCCTGAACTGCCCGAACATCTGTCCCACCACTCTGGCCGCCCTGGAACGGGTGCGCCAGACGCTCCCAGAGCGGCAGCGGAAGGACTTTGTGAGTCTGCTGGTCACGGTCGATCCTGGGCGGGACACGCCAGCGGAGCTGCGCTCGTACGTGCGCTACTTCAGCCCGGACGCACGTGGCCTGGTGATTCCCAAAACGCCGCTCCGTCAGGCGGCTGCGGCCTGGGGCGTCGGCTTCGAGTATTCGAATGTGACGGCCCCAGACCGCTACGACGTCAACCACACGACTGGCGTTTACCTGGTGGACCGGGCCGGCAACCGGCGGGTGGTCTGGGATTACACCCAGCTGAACCTCACCGACCGGATCGCGGCCGACGTGCGGACGGTGATGCGGTGACAGCGGGTCAGCCAGCCAGCGTCTACACTGACGTAATGAGAACCGCCTCTCAGGACGACGTGTGCGAAGTGACCTGCCTGCATCCGGAGGCGGTCCAGCTGGCGCGCACCCATCAGCCAGAGGACCTCTGCATCGAGGACGCCGCCGCCTTCCTGAAGTTGATGGCGGATCCCACCCGGCTCAGGATTCTGAGTGCGCTGAAGACCACCGAGCTGTGCGTGTGTGACCTGGCGGCGGTGGTGGGGATCAGCGAGAGTGCGGTCAGTCATCAGCTGCGCCTGCTGCGCACCGGCCGCATCGTCACCTTCCGGAAGGAAGGCCGCATTGCCTACTACCGACTGCTCGACCACCACGTGACGACCACCATTCGCAATGCCCTGGATCACGCGACCGAGTAAGGGCCAGCGGCTGACCCTGGCCGCCGCCCTGCTGGGCGGCGCGGTGGTCAGTGTGCCCCTGGGGTGGTGGCTGACCGACAACCTGAGCTGGGGCTCACCGCTCTACTGCATTGAACAGCCGGGCCAGCTGTGGAACGGCCTGGCCCCGGTGCCGGCCGGCCTGAGCCCCACGTGCCCCGACAGCGCGAGCTACCGCCAGGAGGTGCGCGCCGGCGAGAGCCGCGTCGAGCAGTATCTCGCGGCAGGCTGGCAACCGCTGGCCGCCGCCCGGGTGCTCCGGGCCAGGGGCTACGTGCTGCTTGATGACGAACTGATGGCGCCGGACCACTACTCTGCCTTTCTGGGCAAGGCGCTGCCGGCCGAGCTGCATTACACCGCCGTCAAGCAGGGAGACCAGACCCTGATCACCATCAGCGGGGCGGCGCGTTGAAGAAAAAGCCAGGGGCAGGCTCCTCCCCCTGGTCCACTGGGCCGAGACTGATCCGCCGCCTGCGCCCTTGGGTGCTGAGTCTGCTGGCACTGCTCGGCGCCTTCATGTACCTGGCCCGTGATCAGGCGCCGCCTGCTCCAGCCCTGCCCGCCCACCACGGCCACACCCCGCAGACGGGTCACTCAGAGTCTTCTGAGGGCCACGGCGCCCACTGCGTGTAGGCCTCGCGTGAGACTGGGAACAGAAACTTCCCCTAAGGAATTTGGGCCAAGTACAAGTAAGCGTCCAGCGATGTCGGGTCGCGGAGCTTGCGCAGTTGGCCTCTAGCGACTTCAGCTGGGAGCGAAAATCGTATTTTCCAAGGATGTTGCCATGCTCGGACAGCAGCGGCGAGAGCCGGGCGACCTCGGCCTCATCGCATAACTGACCCGCTTGCCGGATGTCCTCTACTGCCAGGGCCAAATACCGGGTGTTCCACAGCACCATGGCATTGACCACCAGTCCCAGAGCTTCCAATTGGTCCTCCATTCCTTCCCGGTATTTTTGCCCCAGCTCCCCCTTGCCCCCGTGGAAGACGGCCCGGGCCACGCTGTGCCGCAACCCTCCTCGGTTCACTTGTCTCTGAATCCGGTGCCGATATCCCTCATCCTGCACATACCTGAGCAAATACAGGGTTTTCTCTACGCGCCCCAGCTCGGCTATTGTGCGCCCAAGGCGGACAGACTGCCCCCACGCTGCAATGTCCGCATGACACTGGTTGCCCTGACTTTCCCCAACTTCAGTGAACCTGCCAATAATCGGCGTCCCGGTCCAGTCGCCAGAACCGCTGGTCAGGCAGGTCCGCTAAACGGGGACTGAACTGATAGCCCAATAAGGCAAACAACACAAATACGACGTCACTGGAGCCGTGCGTGTCGGTCATGATTTCGCGGGGGTCAAGGTGGGTCTGCTGCTCCAGCAGGCCGGACAGGATATCGAGCGAGTCTCGCAGCGTTCCTGGAATCACGATGCCGTGGAAACCCGTGAATTGGTCGCTGGTGAAGTTGTAGTACGTGACTCCACGCGCCGCGCCAAAGTATTTGCCGTTCCAGCCGGCATGTACCGTACGGACGGGAACGACAAAGCGGAGTCCGTCAGCAGACGCGACTTCCCCGCCACCCCAGACCTGTGCCCGCGGCAGGTCAAATTGTGCCTCCACCAGACAGGCATTCGCTTGAATCAAGGTCTCTGCGCGCACATAATTCTGCTGCACCCAAGACAGCCGGGGAAGGGTCAGTGCCGCAACATCCACCCTGGAGACCGCCTTCAGTCCGATATTGCAGGCTTGGGCCAGCAAGACCCCACAGATGCTAAGCGGCAAGTCGCGAGCGTATGATTTCCCCTCTGAAACGTGCGTAAAGGCAGCGGCCATCCCCGTAATCTCATGCACCTCCATCAGGAGTTCAGCCAGATCAACGGTGGGCAAGCGCGCGGCTACCTGAGCCTTCAGGGTGCTCAGGGACGTCGACTCTGGGGTGGCCACCAGTAGGCTAAGCGAGACCCGCGTGTGGCCATTGTCCACGGTCAACATCAAAGCTTGATTCTTGGCAAGGTGGGTCTCTACCTTTTGGTAAGCCTCACCCAGTGCGACGTTGAGTGCCTCAACTGCGGGCCGTGGATCAAGCGAACGGTCGAGCACACGCAATACGTCTGACCGAGCGGCAATCCAGGACTCACCCTGAAGGAGTCCGGCACGTGGGTCGGCGTAGCGTTCGCTCTGAGGAGCAAACACCTCCCGACGTTTCAGTGCGTGCTGCAAACGGTCCAGGACACACAGGGTGTATGCCTGAAGATCCACTTCCCCGGGCCTGGGGAAGACCCGCCGCACCCACCCTCTGGGTACGACCGTCCGGGTGCATCCGCCCACCTCGGCTTTCCACGACCGCCTGCCTCCAGACGGCCCAGAAACTGCCAAGCATCGAGAAGAGGTTGAGCGCCCGGTGTGCCCTCCAAAGCGATGCCGGCCAGCATGGCTGGCAGAAACCGGCGCACAGTGGCATACGCGCCCACCAGCACCTCCACTGCTGGGTCGTCATCTTCATTGGCCAGCGCTTCAACCGTGTCAATGGCTACTTCCAGCGTTCTGGCATCGACCAGCGCGAAGTCCGCCTCACGGATACCGGCCGGTGAGACACCCGAGTCCAGCAGAACACGAGCTACGGTTCGGAGTCGAAGTGCAGCCTGGTCAAGATCTTTCAGGGTCCGCAGGCGCTCTTTCTTACGGCGGCCCAACCCCGTCAAGGTCAGCTTGCTCATGAAGGCATCAAAAACATCCAGCGCATCATCCGTGGCCGAACGCTCCAGATGCTGCAGAAACACCAGTAGGGTCGCCAGGCGGCGGTCCTCGCTCAGACGGGCCAGCAGTTGCACTCGGACCACCCGGGCATGCCGGACCAAAGTCAATCGGCGGGACTCCGATAGGTCCCCCAGGTCAACACCGTGAACCCCGACGGCACGAATCTGTTCAATCCGGTGGAGGGCCTGAACAAGCGCTGACGCTGAGATTCGTGTGGGCGGCGTACGCAGAACGTCCAGGGGTGTCCTCCACTGATCTTCTCTCAGCACCAGGAGACTCTGGAGCGCCTGCTGCTGGTCGGCAGAGAGCCGAACACTCAGGCCTCCGAACAGCCGCGTCGCGAAGCGGTCGCGAACACGCACGATCAGCCGGGGGCCAATACCGTGACTCCCGGCAATACGATCTTCTGCCCCACCAGATGCGCGGTGGCCAGATCAAACAGGAGGCTAGGCCGCTGATCACTCAGTGACAGCTGCGCGTACAACCACCGAATCAGCCGAATGGCGACCCAAACGCCAAACTCCTGATAGCCCAGATGGGTCAGCAGGAGCGCACGGTGTTTTGATCGAGTAGCCTCCCGCTGGCCGTACTTGTGCAGGACATCAGGCGAGAGGCCGAGTTGCTGGGCCACGTGGTCAACGACTCTGGCAGGCACCTGCTCTGCGGGTGGAGGGAATGTGCCCAGGAAACGGAGGCTGCAGAGTTGCACCGCCATCCCCAACTTGTTGTGCTTGCGCCGGCGATCCTCCAACAAGGCAAGATCAGCGTCGGTGAGCAGGAAATACTGGGTGAGTTGTACAGGCGCAGGGTCACCGTCATACCGACCGTACCGCGCCGCCTGCTCATCGCTCAGGAATTCAACGGGTATGGCAGGTGCAGCGGTTCAGCATTCGCTGGACCTGAGAGGATTGGAGGGGGCTTGAGGACCGATGCCCAGTTTGCGGACCAGCGCGGCTTTGTGTTCTCCGGCCTGAACGCGTTCTTCCGAGCGCCGAACCTGCACAGGACGCAACTGGTTCTGGCGTCCAGTGCACCTGCCGTTACGTGGCGTCAGCATGTTGTTCAGGCGCATTGAAAACCAAACGGGATCCTGCGCGTCTGACTATGCCCTGAGCCAGCAGGCCAGTGAGTCCAAGAATCGCAACCCCCACAGGCCAGTCACCCAGACGGACATACCAAGTCGTTCCCTCTTGCACGGCGTAACGGGCCGCCAAGGCCCCAGCGCGGCGGGTTGGCAGGGCCTGCGTGACCCAACCCTGCGGATCAACCACCGCCGTAACCCCAATATTGCCGGCGCGCAATACGTACCGCCGGGTTTCAATGGCCCGAACCCGTCCCATGGCAAAGTGCTGCTCCACGCCGTTTCCTGCATGAAACCAGCCGTCATTCGAAGCGTTCACCAGCACCCCCGCTCCGCCCTGCACCAGTTGCCGGGCAACAGTCGGAAACACACTCTCGTAACACACGTACGCGCCGTACGAGACGCCACGCAAGGTCAGTGGCTGGCCGAGTTGCCCGGCCTGGAGTCCGGTCAGGCTTGGCAGGCCCAGCGCGCTGAATACCCCTTCATACAGCGGAGCCAGTGGTTCACGCAGGGGAAAATACTCCCCGAAAGGAACGAGCTGATGCTTGTCGTAAGCCCCCCGGAACCCCCCATCCCACGCCTCAATCCGGTTCTGCCCTGTGCGGGCCACACCGATCAGGAGGGGCAGACCGGGAAGGTTCGGCACGTCCTTCTCTGTGACGGCAGTTTCGGGCCAGATCACGGCCCCAGAAGTGTTGGCTGCGCTGAGACGGGCATAGATGGGGAGCGGCTGGGCGGTGCCCTGCACTTTATCGAGCGGATTCAAATTGCCCTGCACCAGCAGGGCGCGGTGCGTGGGCGGCGCCACCTCGGGGCGGGTGAGGCCATACCCGAGCGCCAGACCCCAGACGGGAAAAGTAAGCGCGAGCGGCCGAACTTCCCGTACGGCCAGGCTGGCGAGGGCCGCCGCAAGAGTCGTGATGAGCAAACTGGCGAGCAGCACCCCACCCAGGTCAGCCACCTGAATCAGTGGCGTGGGCAGAAGCGCGTACCCCAGCGTGCCCCAAGGAAAAGCAAACGGACCCAGGTGACGGAGCCATTCCAGAATGACCCACCCGAAGGCCACACCCCACACGCGGCCAAGAAACGTCGGGGCCAGCAGGGCCACCAAATATCCCATAAGGGCATAGAAGCCGCCCTCGACAGCGAACAGGAGCGGGAACAGCAGCACGCTCAACGCGCCGAACAGCGGTGCAAAACTGAGAGGTAAGAACAGCAGGTGGAGGCTGAAAAAAGCCGTCATGCTCCAGAAGAGCCGGGCGGCAACAGCCGTGGGATTGGCCGGCGTGCACACCCACAGCAGCAGCGCCGCGAGAGCCAGAGGCGTGAGTGCGCTCCACGCAAATGGCACGGCCGTCAAGGCCAGCAGGACGCCCAGAACGACGGAGACCACCAGGGTCCAGGACGAGCTGGCGTCACCCGCCCCGACGCCTCTTCCAAAGTGCAGCATCTTCGCTGCACTTGATATCTGTACACTCATACAGATATCGTAAGGCATGACCGCCTCCCCCTCCACCCCAGGCACGCCACTGCGCTACTTCGTGGAGCGCATGGACTGCGCCGACTGCGCCCGCACTGTGCAAAGTGCCCTCACGCGTCTGCCCGGCGTCGGTGACCCCCGTGTCAACTTCACCACCCAGACCCTGAGCCTGACTCTGGACGAAACGCAACTGCCCCGCGAGAAACTGGAGCACACCCTCCGGTCCCTGGGCTACCCACCCGTCCTGGAGAACGCTCCCGCAGCTCCCGCTGCCCAGACGCTTCGTTACTTCGTCAATAACATGGACTGTGCCGACTGCGCCAACAAAGTGCAGGGCGTGGTTAGCCGCCTGCCCGGTGCCGGAGAGCCCAAAGTCAGTTTCACCACGCAGACGCTGAGTCTCACGCTCGACGAGACCAAGACGTCCCGCGCCCAACTCGAACAGACCCTACGCTCCATCGGGTACCCACCAGACCTCCAGGAGGATGCTCAGGCCACCCCTGGCACGCCCTCCGCTCCCCGACCCGCCCGCGTCGAACTCCCCTGGCACCAGACGAGCAAGGGCCGCAATGTCCTGCTCACGGGCGCCCTCTTCGCCCTGGCCTTCGTGCTGAGTCTGGTCGCGCCATCCTTTGCTTTCTACGCGTACGCGGCCGCCACCCTGATCGGCGTCTGGCCCCTGCTGCTCAAAGCCGTCGCCAGTACCCGTCTCGGCGAGCCCTTCACCATCAATACCCTGATCAGCGTGGCCGCCATCGGTGCCGTCGCCATTGGGGAAGCCGCTGAAGGCGCGCTCGTGGTCTTCCTGTTCGCGATTGGCGAACTGCTGGAGAACGTCGCCGCCGGCCGCGCCCGGGCCGGCATTCAGGCCCTGGCCGCGCTGGCCCCCAAAACCGCCCTGCTTCTGAGCGGCACCCAGACCCAGGAAGTCCCCGTCGAATCACTGCAGGTGGGTCAACTCGTCCGGGTGCAGCCCGGGGGCCGCGTCCCCGCTGACGGCACCATCACGGAAGGCAACTCCAACCTGGACGACAGCCCTGTGACTGGTGAAAGCGTCCCCGTCCACAAGAGCACGGGAGACCAGGTCTACGCCGGCAGCATCAACACGGACGGGGTGCTCACCGTGCGGGTGGACAGGGGCGCGTCGGACAACACGATCGCCCGCATCATCCATCTGGTCGAGGAAGCTGAAAGCAGCAAAGCACCCACCGCCCGCTTCCTCGACCGCTTTTCCCGCTGGTACACCCCGGCAGCCATGGCCGTGGCCTTCCTGTTCGCTGTCATTCCGCCCCTGTTGTTCGGACAGGACTGGAATGAATGGATCTACAAAGGTGTGGCACTTCTCCTGATCGCCTGCCCCTGCGCCCTGGTGCTCAGCGTGCCCGCCGCCGTCACGAGCGGCATCAGTGCCGGCGCCCGGCAGGGCCTACTGATCAAGGGCGGCGCCGCGCTCGAAACCATCGGCAGCGTGAACACCATTGCGTTTGATAAGACTGGCACCCTCACCGAGAACAAGCCTCAGGTCACGGACGTCATTCCCCTGAGTGCTTCAGAACAGGACGTGGTCACCCTGGCCGCCGCCGTGGAAACCGGCAGCGCCCACCCCCTGGCCAAAGCCATCCTGGACCGGGCAAAAGGGCAGACCATCCTCACCGCCGAGAATGCCCGCGCCATTCCCGGCAAAGCCGTGACGGCGACGGTGGGTGGCCGCACGCTGGCCGTCGGCTCTCCCCGGTACGCGCAGGAGTTGGCGCCGGTGGCGCCGGACGTGCTCGGGCGCATCGAAGTGTTGGAACATCAGGGCAAAACGGTCGTGGTGCTGCTCGACGGTGCGGCGCCCCTGGGTCTCCTGGCGATTCGTGACGAGCCCCGTGCGCATGCCAAGGCCGCCATCGCGAAACTCACCGCTCTGGGCGTGCGCTCGGTCATGCTGACCGGCGACAACGCCCGCACGGGCCACGCGATCGCGGGTGACCTTGGACTGGACGTCGAAGCAGAACTGATGCCGGAAGACAAACTCCGGCGCATCGCGGAACTCAAGAGAAGCGGCAAGGTCGCCATGGTCGGGGACGGCATCAACGACGCACCTGCCCTCGCTCAGAGCGATGTGGGCATCGCCATGGGCGGCGGAACCGACGTGGCACTAGAAACAGCGGATGCTGCCCTGCTGCGCCACAGTGTCATGGGCGTGAGTGACCTCGTGCAGCTCTCCCGTGCGGTCATGACCAACATCCGCCAGAACGTCACGTTCGCCTTAGGCCTCAAGGCCATCTTCTTGGTGACCACCCTGCTCGGCATCACGGGACTGTGGCCCGCCATCCTCAGCGACACCGGTGCAACCGTCCTCGTGACTGCCAACGCCCTGCGCCTGCTGCGCTTCCGTCCCAGCTGAAAGGAGATCCTATGCCCACACTTGCCGGTCCTCCGCCCTTGCCTGTGCTCGGCAACCTCCTCGACTTCGGCCGTGATCCCCTGGGTTTCCTCGACCGCGTCACTCAGCAGTACGGCTGCGGCGTGAAAATCCGTATCGAGTCGGCACGTGACACCTATATCGTCACCGATCCGGCCCAGGTCGAGGAGGTACTGGTGAACACGGGTCGCACCTTCCAAAAGGGGTACCAGCGCCACCCCCTCATGCGCCTGGTCCTGGGGAATGGGCTGGTGACAAGTGAAGGGGAGTTCTGGTTGCGTCAGCGCCGGCTGGCCCAGCCGGCTTTTCACCGTGCCCGCATCGCGTCGTACGGCGAGACCATGGTGCGCTTCGCCGACCGTCAGTTGCAGGGCTGGCAGGACGGACAGGATCTGAACCTGAGTGAGGCGATGATGCACCTCACCATGGAGATCATCACGCAGACGGTGTTTGATGTCGATCTGCATGGTGATCCGCGCGCGCAGAACGTCAGCCGAGCGGTGAACACGGTGCTCGACGAATACTCCCATCAGATGACGAGTGCCGTACGGGCCCTCATGGAGCGCTTGCCCATTCACCTGCCTGTGCCGGGTGAGGGGCGCCTGCGCAAGGCTGTGCAGGAACTCGACACACTCATCCTCGCGCTGGTGGCCGAGCGGCGCGCTGAAGGTCGCGATCACGGTGATCTGCTCTCGATGTTCCTGGACGCCCGCGACGAGGATGGCTCCGGGATGACCGACGCGCAACTGCGCGACGAACTGGTCACGCTGTTCCTGGCGGGCCATGAAACCACAGCCAATGCGCTCACCTGGAGCTTCTTTCTCCTGAGTCAGCACCCTGAGGTGGAAGCGAAGTTGCACGCGGAAGTGCGCGGCGTGCTGGGCAACCGACTCCCCACGGTCCAGGACCTGCCGCGCCTCCCCTACACGGGCCAGATCGTCAAAGAAGTGCTGCGGCTTTACCCACCAGTCTGGTGGCTGTCCCGCGAGCCGCAGGCTGACTGGCGCTGCGATGACGTCCTGGTCCCGGCGGGAGCAGAAGTCGGGATCAGCCCGTGGGTCATGCACCGAGATGCGGGGTTCTACCCGGAGCCGCTGGCCTTCCAGCCTGAGCGCTGGACGCCTGAATTCGAGGCGCAGCTCCCCCGGTATGCGTACTTCCCGTTTGGTGGCGGGCCGCGCCTGTGCATTGGGAACAACTTCGCCCTGATGGAAGCGGCGCTGGTGATGGCTACTATCGCCCAGCGCTTTCACGTGGAGGTGTCTGAACCGCAGCAGGTGATGGCGGACCCCTCCCTGACCCTGCGCCCCAAGGGGGGCCTGCGCGTGCGCCTGCACGAGAGAAAGGAGAGGTCATGACCTCTCTGAAAACCGTCACCGTCTACACGGTACCGGGGTGTGCGTCCTGTGAAGCGATTAAACGCTTTCTGGCGGCACGTCAGGTGCCCTATACCGAGAAAAACGTCCGTGAAGATTCGGCGGCCCTCGCGGAGATGCAGGCGAGAGCGAACGTCCGTATTGCCCCAGTCACCTTGATCGGTGATCAGGCCTTTTTCGGTACCTTTGACGATCAGCGCCCGTTGCTGGAGACCGCCCTGCGAGACAATGACGCATGACGACCACGCCTGACGTGAAAGCCGACCGCGCCGCCGACTGCGAAATTCACTGCGTTCACCCGGACGCGGTGGCGCGGGTGGAAGCGCAACTGCCGAACGACGCGCTGATTGAGCGGATCACGAGCCTGACGAAGGTCATCTCAGACCCCACGCGCCTGCGCATCCTCTCGGCCCTCGCGCTGGAGGAGTTGTGCGTGTGTGATCTGGCGATCATCGCGGACATCAACGAATCCACCATGAGCCACCAGTTGCGTCACCTGCGCGCTTTGAGGCTGGTGACCTTCAAGAAGGTGGGCCGCATCGCCTACTACCGACTGGCGAGCCCCCACGTCACGCGACTGATCGCGGACGTGACGGAGCACGCTCAGGCCATGTAAGTCCCCGTGACGCCGCCTTCCTCATTCCCCCTCTCTAAGGACCTTTTCTCTTGAACAACACTGTCAATGCTGCTGTCCTGGGTCTCGTCGAGGGCATCACCGAGTTTCTGCCGGTGTCCTCCACCGGCCACCTCATCGTCGCCGCTGATCTCCTGAACGTCCGTGATACAGGCGGCACCTTCGAGATTGTCATTCAGCTGGGGGCTGTGCTCGCCGTGATCGTGTATTACGCCCGGGACCTGCTGGGTCAGGCGAGAGCGTTGCCGCAGCGTCCCGACGTGCGCCGGCTCTGGTTGGGGATTGCCCTGGCTTTTCTCCCTGCGGCCCTGCTGGGCTTTCTGTTCAGTGACGTGATCACGCGGTATCTGTTCTCTCCCATCACAGTGGCCATCTCGCTGATCGTGGGCGGCGCCGTCCTGTGGGTGATAGAGGGCCGGACCTTTCCCGCCCAGACCACCGCCTTGACGCAGGTGAGCCCCCGTCAGGCGCTGCTGGTGGGATGCGCTCAGTGCCTCGCGCTGGTGCCGGGCGTGTCCCGGAGTGCATCGAGCATCATCGGCGGTCTGCTGACTGGACTTGACCGGCCCACGGCGACCGCCTTTTCCTTCTATCTCTCGATTCCGACACTCGGCCTGGCGACTCTGTACGCCCTGATGAAAGGACGGGACGCGTTCGGCGGCACACAAGTGGCTCCGCTGCTGGTGGGACTGGGGGTGTCGTTTGTGACAGCGCTGCTGGCCATCGGCTGGCTGCTGCGCTATGTCTCGCGCCATGACTTCCGGGGCTTTGCGGTGTACCGCATTTTGGCGGGGACCGCCATTCTGGGGTGGGCGCTGTGGCGGTAAGGTTAGTTGGTCGCCGGTCGTACTGGCCCGCGTATCTGATCGGGGCAGTGGTGTGCATCCTGCTGGATCAGGCACTGAAGCTCTGGACCGTGCAGACCTTTGCAGAGGGTGAGTTCCGGAATTTCATTCCAGGGGTGCTGAGCCTGGGCCTGGTGTACAACACGGGCGCTGCGTGGAGCCTATTCTCTGGCGCGGCCCTGCCACTGGCCGCCTTGCGCCTCGTGGTGGGGGCCGGGCTGCTCGTGTATCTCGTGCGCCGTCCCGTGCCTCCACTCATGGGCGTGGCTCTGACGCTCGTGGCCAGCGGCGCCCTGAGCAACGCCCTAGACGGCTGGCGTCTGGGAAAAGTGGTGGACACCCTGTCGTCCCACACCTTCTCGTTCGTCACGCGCCTGATGGGACAGGGCAACTTCCCGATCTTCAACCTCGCGGACGTGTGGGTGGTGTCGGGGGTATTGCTGATCGTGTTGCTGAGCTTCCGGACCAAGCGCAGCCCATCAGCCTCGGCTTCAGAACGAGGTGACCACGCATGAGTGAAGACCGAGACGATGAAGGCCACAACCTCGACGCGAGTCAGGCCGCAGACCGCCGGATCCTGTGGCTGGTGCTGTTGATCAATCTTGGACAGTCCTTGGCGGGCGTGACGGTGGGCGTCTGGGCGTCATCCACCGCCGTGATTGGGGCGGCCCTCGATAATCTGGCCGACGCGTCGGTGTACGGCGTCAGCTTGTACGCCGTGGGCCGGACTCCGGCCATCAAGGTGCGTGCAGCCCGGTTGTCCGGATGGTTGCTGATTGGTCTATCGGTTCTTCTGCTTGTCGAAGTGCTGCGGCGGTTCTTTGGGGGTGAGGCCGCGATTGGCCCCGCGATGATGGCGATGGCAGCGGTGAACGCGGCGCTCAATCTGGTCTGTCTGCACCTGCTGAAGCGGCACCAGGGCGAGGATGTTAATTTCAAGGCGTCAGCGATCTTTACCAACAATGACTCCATCGTGAATCTGGCGATTGTGTTGTCCGGCGCACTGGTGCTGTGGCTGGACTCGAATCTGCCGGACTTGATTCTGGGCGTCATCGTGGCGGGCATTGCAGCCAACGGTGGCCGCGAAATCCTGGCGGAAGCGGCGGAGGCAGGTGAACGGTCAAATGCCAATTCGGCGTGAAACCAGGGTCTGGCGTGGCGGGCCGCCGACTCACATGCGCCACGACACCCAGTCCCGCGACCAACGGGCCATCCTTGGGCTCATGACAGCCCTCTTGATTCTGGCTGGTGTCACCGTCTGGGATCAGCGGGAAGACCGGCAGCATCTGCACCATGAAAGGTCGTCCGCCCACCGGTCTCTCCCCGTCATTCCTTAATTCGCAGTGGGCCCAAGAAGCGGCAACTCGTGATTCGATCACGAGTTGCCGCTCCTTTCCGCTCTTGAGGGGTCACGCTGTCTTTGGAGGGAGTGGACCCATCTCCCGTGTTCCGCTGCTCTGGCTCACCAGGGCTTCCCTTGGGAAGGGCCTGTATTTGGCCAGCTTGCCTGTGGGGTCAACGATCTTCGCGGCAGGCGTTCGCAGGTTTTGATCATGAAGGTGACGTTGCAGGAGAAAAAGCAGAACTCACGTGTGTTGTACTTCGCAAGCAGCGTTGATCAATCGTGTCACGTTGCCCAAGCAGCAAGAACCTTGTGGATTATTGACCTCACAGCCACACCGATTCGCCTGAATATGTTCACGGATCACGTTGGGAATCTGCCCTGCATCTTCCTTGACACTGCTCGCCAAGGCGCGGCGCGAATACGCAAAACAATAGCAAACAGGCACCTCAGAATCCGAGTCTTTTTGGAAAACCGGCACTTTGATGTCATCTATGCGAAAGCTGTGCAACACGCTGTAATAGACCACCGGGCATTCTGGATCTGAGCAAAAGTGGTACGTCTCCACTGGCGTGAGTCGGGTCAGGGCCTGCGGCGTCAGCAGTGCTTTAAGGGTAATCAGTTTGACGACCTTCCCCGACTTTCCATTGAGAGGACATGGGGGGAGCAGAGCATTCATGCCTCACAGTATCCCCGAGCGAATTCAATTCGGGTTGGCCAGACTTGGCTCTTCACTGGGTCATCGGAAGCGACCTGATTCTGCCTTGAGTCCGGCCGGACTCAAGGTGTACAGGCGCCCACCCTGGCGGCGCACACTGGGCAGGACCCGTGTACACCACAGCATCGACGGGCAGTCTGCTGCCTTTATCGAAGTTGAACACGTGGCCAGTACTGTTCATTTCAAGAAGCGCGTGGCGACTCATCAAGGTGAGTGTCTTCCCGGGTAGGCACACCTTAGGCGTGTCTCCCCGTCAGTCAACGGCACTGACGCCAACTCAGAAACGAAAGGTGAGGAACACAACATGGATATGGACATGATGAGCATGATGCCGGCGTGGTGGACTCCTGCAGCCTGGATGTACCTGGTTACCAGCTTGATCTCTGCGGGACTTCTTGCCTACGGGATCTATGGCCGGCGCCACCCCCAGCAAGTGCGTGCACTCAAGCCAGTGTGGCCTGTCAGCGCACTCTTCCTGGGGCCGCTCGCGCTGGTGTTGTACGCCCGCTGGGGCCGCGTGCGCGCTCAGGGTGGCAGTTCCCAACGAAACAGAGTGACCTGGCTCCTGTTGGCCCTCTTGCCCGGAGCCGCTGCCTCAACAGTCGCGCACCTGATCGGCGTGCCGGTTGTCTTCGGTGCCGGCTGGACGATTGCCGGCGAAACACTCTGGGCAGTGGCACTGTTCATTCTGGTGCTCGCAACACTGATGCTCTTCATGTTTGAGGTGGCTGCAGCCTCGGGCGAGCGTGCACATGGGCTCGTGAAGTTGTTCCTGGGGGCTTTCTTCACGGTGCTGGCCTTTGATGTTGGCATGGTGGGATGGATGCTGTACCTGCATGGCAACAGCCTGATGCAGCCCATCACGGACGTCGTGTTCACCGCGCAGATGCAGATCGGCATGCTGCTGGGCATGGTCACTGCTCTCCCTCTAGCCCTCTGGCTGACTCCTCAACCGGTCGCGGCCGGGAGTGAGCCTCAGCCCACAGCCGACCGGCCCGCCCCTCTCCCATGAGCACGCCGCTGAACTCATCACCATGACAGGCGATGGCGAACAGAAAGTTGCACCCAGGTGACGGCACACCTCCCTGTTCGCCGTGCCAGCCCCATAAGGTGACTGATGCGGAACAGAGAGCCAGCCTGCGTTGCTCTACCCCCAGTAATCGTGATGGCCGTTCCTGCCGCCTGTGTCTGGCTGTTCGGCCGCTGCCCTTCCGCTTCATTCGTATTCAGGAGTTCAAGTGATTGATGTCGTTGTGCCTTTCATCACAGGACTCACTGCTGGTGGCCTGAGTTGTCTGGCCGTGCAGGGTGGCCTGCTCACCACGTCCATGGCGCAGCGTGTAGAGCAGGACCAGCGGGAGTCAACCCGCCGCGGGGTAACGGCCGAACCTATCGTGTTGTTCCTGCTGGCCAAACTGGTTGCTTACACGCTGCTCGGCGCCTTGCTGGGCGCCCTGGCTTCGTTTCTGGCGCTGACGCCCACGATGCAGGGCGCCCTGCAACTTGCGGTGGGCGTGTTCATGATCGGCAACGCCCTGCGGCTGCTGGACGTCCACCCTGTTTTCCGGGTCTTCGCGGTGGAGCCTCCCAAAGCAGTGACGCGCTTCATTCGTCAGCGCTCGAAGCGGCGAGGAGACGCAGTCACGCCGGCGTTTCTCGGGGCGCTCACAGTACTGATTCCGTGTGGCGTGACGCAGACGATGATGGCACTGGCCATCACCACTGGAGACGCGTGGAGCGGCGCGGCCGTCATGTTTGCCTTTACGCTTGGGGCTTCGCCTCTGTTTTTCACCCTGGCCTACCTCGCCACGCGGCTTGGGCAGGGGTTGGAGCGCCTGTTCTTGCAAGTGGTGGCGGGCGTGTCGCTGGTCCTCGGTGCGTACGCCCTGAAGGGCGCGCTCGCGCTCCTTGGCACTCTGGGTTCGCTTCAGGCTGGCGCGGTGACTTCAACTCCGACTCACCTTCTGCCGGCCACAGATACCCTTGAACTTCAGGCGGCAGACCGGGGGTATGTTCCGACGGTGCTGTACGCCAAAGCAGGCGTGCCAGTGACCCTGACCCTCGTGACCCAGAGTCCTTCCGGATGCGCGCGGGCATTCACTATTCCCCGACTGGGCGTGCGAGAGGTTTTGCCAGAAACAGGGCGCGTTGTGGTGCACTTGCCTCCTCAGCACCCTGGCACCTTATCCTTCGCCTGCTCGATGGGCATGTACAGAGGCCAGATTCAGTTCCAGTAGAGCAAGGAGCATCCATGGACCGCATTGAATTCGCTGTTCCTGACATGAGCTGTACCGCCTGCGTGATGACCCTCGAAGCCCTTGAAGATGACCTGCCTGGTGTCCGGCGGGCGACCGCGGATTACCGGCGTCAGCGCCTGACGGTTGAATACGACAGGACGCAGGTCACCGCCGGTGAGATTGCATTGGCAGTCCAAGCGTTGGGCTACCAACCGCTGCCCTGGCCCCCCAAGTTTTGAGAGGTGGTGCAAGCGCGGACACTACGCCGGGCGGGTCGGGGCCGCTTCCAGTTCGTTCTGACGGGCCATCGGGAGATCGATGCTCACCGCCGTGCCTTTCCCCTCAGCACTGGCCAGGTGTATGGCGCCGCCCATGGCTTCGATCAGGTGCTGGGACACTGTCAAGCCCACACCGGCGCCCACACGTTCGTCGGCGTCACGGGCACGTGACTGGTCAGAGCGGTAAAAGCGTTCGAACACGTGTGGCAGGTCTTCCGACGCGATTCCGTCACCGGTATCCCGCACCTCGGCCCGTCCCCACTTTCCGTGATGGCCGACCCATACTGTGGCGCCCCCGCTCTGCGTGTGACGCAGTGCGTTAGCGAGGAGATTCACCAGCACCTGGGTGAATCGGTCAGGGTCAGCAATCACCTGGACGTCATGATTCACAACCAGCTTGAGCGTGAGGCCTTTGTTGGCGAATGGCCGCTCAAACTGAGCGCAGGCAATCCGGGCCTGGGAGGCGAGCGATAGAGGGATCGGCACCACGGGAATCACGCCGGCCTCAGCCTGGGTAACGAGCGAGAGGTCCTGCGTGAGCCGCTCCAAGCGCCGGATCTCGCGGATGATGTCTGGTCCGGCCTCCTCAATGCGGAATACCCCGTCCAGCAGGCCTTCGGTGAGACCCCGCATCCCGGTGAGCGGCGTGCGCAGCTCATGCGCGACGGTACCGATCAGTTCCCGCCGGCGCACCTCTGTGGCTTCGAGCGCTTCCGCCATGCGGTTAAAGCTGTGGGTCAGTTCCCCCAATTCATCCCGGCCCATTTCTGGCAGGCGCTCGGTGTAATGCCCGGCGGCGATCCGGGTGCTGGCATGACTGACCCGCTGGACGGAGCGCAGGATCTGCCGGCTCACGAAGGCACTGACGATCAGCGCGACCACGAGCGTGACGGTGCCCGCGACGATCAAGGCGCTGCCGAATGCCCCGGTAAAGCCCTGGGAGAGTTGACGGCGCATCTCAGGGATATCGGTGATGCCAAACATCTGCACCATTTCGTCAATGTGTCCTTTGTAAAACAGCGGCGCGGTCCACTCAGCAATGACGATCATGGTGGTGGCGGCCAAAGCGATCACGGCGAGATAGGACGCCAGCAGTTTGGCGCGGAGTCCCCAACGGGCACCCGGCCCGGCTTTATTCTGCGTGACCAAAACGGTACCCCACCCCCCGAACCGCCTGGATGAACCGGGGCGATTGCCCAGATTCCCCCAGGTGCCGGCGCAGGCTGACCATGTGCACGTCCACCACGCGGTCCACGCCAGGGAAATCCTCGCCCCACACGCGAGTGATCAGCTCGTTGCGCGTAAAGACCCGCCCAGGCGATTTGGCGAGTTCATGCAGCAGATCAAATTCCAGCGCACTCATGTCCAGGGTTTGCCCGGCCAGGCTAACGGTGCGGGTCACTGGATCAACCCGCAAGTCCTGATACACCACTGGGAGTGGTGCCGCCTCTCCGGAGGTTCGTCGAAGGATGGCCTTGACCCTGGCCACCAGCTCACGGGGGCTGAACGGCTTGACCACATAATCGTCCGCGCCGAGTTCCAGACCGAGGACCCGGTCAAACTCTTCGCCCCTGGCCGTGAGCAAGATGATGGGCACGTTGGAGGACGCGCGGATTTGCTTGCAGACTTCCAGGCCATTCATGAGGGGCAGCATCACGTCCAGCACCACCAGGGCCAGTCCACCAGCTTCCGCTTGCCGTAGGCCGTCAAGTCCGTCTGCAGCGGTCTGCACCTGGAAGCCTTCTCGTTCCAGGTACGCGGTAGCCACTTTGCGCACGCTTGGTTCGTCGTCGACCACCAGCACCGTGTTCATGCGTGTGGGCAGTATGTCAGAGAACTGCGGCGGGTCACGGATGTCCACAAATGATGCGGGCAGCATCAGCACGGAAAGCGAGAAAGGTGATCAGGAAGGTTGCGGTCAAAGGGTCTTCCTTGGTCGGGTCCACTGCATCATGTTGGGGAAGCTGCTCGGCAACAGTTCACTCCCCCTCAAGCATTGACGCGTTGGGCCTTGACCTGCTCTGCGGGTACGTGCTGGTCCAGAGCATTCCGTAGGGCAAGCGACCGGGCAACCGATGAGGGACACCATTCTGCGCATTGCGCAGAGGATCCGGCTCCCACCACCAGCACCGACGGGTATGATCTGCAAATGATTGTCCTTTCTCAACAATGTAGAGAGCCGGGGCATGATTGAACTCCTTTCACCCTTGATGCAAGGCTTTGGGGTCAGCGCCGCGCACCTGATGGGCGTAAGCGCGCTGAATGTGTTTGTGCTGCAGCAAGCCTTGCAGCGGCACCATCCGCTGATTGCAGGGTCGGTAGGTGTCTTGAGCGACGTGCTCTTCATCGTCCTTGGAACCCTTGGTCTCGGCGCTCTGCTTCCGGTTTTCCCCCCGCTGACGCTGCTGGCGACCTGGGGTGGGGCCGCCTTCCTTTTCTGGCATGGTTGGAAGGCGCTGTGTCAAGCCCGGCACCCGAAGGTGCTCGATGCCTCGACCTCCCCTCAAGGCGCCCGTCCTGTACGGCAGGTGGTCGTGACCGCCCTGGGCCTGACCCTGTTCAACCCCCATCCGTACCTGGATAGCGCGGTGTTGTTCGGGGCTGTCGCCGCGCCGTTTTCGCCCGAAAACCGAACGTTCTTCGCCCTGGGTGCCATCGCGGCGTCCACCATGTGGTACGCGCTCCTCGGTCTAGGCGGTAGCCGACTCGCGCCGCTCTTCCGCTCGCCTCGCGCTTGGCAGGTACTAGACGTCCTGACCGGCACGCTGATGTTGACCTTTGCGGCTTCCCTGGTGGTTGGTGCGCTGGGCGGTCATTGGTCGGGTCAGGACAAACATCCGTAAGCAGGCTTCATCTCGTGGGTCACCGTCCATTCGCTGCGGGGCACAGGGGCGAGGGTGATGGCCAGATCCCTTACGCACGCCCTCGTCCGCCACCAACCCCGTGTTCAGGCGTGCCGGCACTCTGCCCGAGAGCTTGCATGGATCAGGTCTGGCATCGACCTCAGAGGCGACCTTGCAACCATGTGGGCATCACTTGAAGAGCAAAACTGGCCAGGCGGGTAAATTGCCCGGTCACCATCAGAACGCCCATCATCACCAGCACCACGCCGCCGAGGCGTTCCATGGCGACGCTGTGACGATTCAGGGCGCGCAGATTCACCCGCTGCCACAACAGGGCGATCAGCATAAAAGGCACCGCCAGGCCGAGACTGTAGGCGCCCAGAAGCGCGACGCCAGTGGGTAGGCTGGTGCTACTCGCCGCGAGTGCCAGCACACTCCCAAGAACGGGCCCAATGCACGGGCTCCATCCAAAGCCGAACGCCACGCCCAGGGCCAGGGGACCAGACGCCCGGCCTGGCCCCAGCCCACGGCGGTAATCACGCATCAGGAACTGGGGACGGATCAGACCGAGCATAAAGAGCCCGAAGATGACCATCATCACGCCGCCCAGTCGGCCCAGCAGAATTTTGTGCGGCGCGAGCCAGGCGCCCAGGTAACTGGCGGACGCGCCCAGCGCGAGAAATACCAGGGTAAAGCCAGTGATGAATCCCAGCGCGCGCCACAGCGGTGAACGCGAGCCACCCAGGATCCCCACATAGGAGGGGAGCAGGGGCAGCACACAGGGCGAAAGGCATGACAGGAGTCCGGCAAGAAAGGCGAGCGTAAAAGTCGGGATCATAAGGTTGTCCTTGGCCTGGTTCCCTGCTCTGGGCGCAGGGGATGGGCTGGGGCACCGGTCCGCCCAGCCTCGGGGGATCAGGCGTTCAGGATCGCGCCGCGGTGGGGGCCCGTCCGGCGAGACCCAGAGGACTTCAGGACGATCAGGCAATAGGGTCAGAGCACGCAGCGAAGCCTACGCCGCAGAATGTGGTCACCTGTCCCTCCCGGCGGAGCTACGCTCCTGCCACGTCCCCGGCCCACTCTCTTCAGGCGCGTTGAGCGGCGTGGCGGACTCCAGGCGCTGATCCCCAGTCACTGCCGTTGATGAGTTTCCCTTCGGTGACCCATGAGCTGGCAGGCGCGCCTGGCCCGTGGTTGGCAGCACAGAGACGGCACGCCCGGACAGGTTAAACACAGTTTCTCGTTCCTCTAGCGGCGTTCTGGAGTCATCAAGCACCACATCGGTGCCCGCCGTCTGGACTGAATGGCATGGGCTTCTCCCTGATCTGGCGGGCGTTTACCCCACGTGCGCCTTGAGTCACAGCCTGGGCACTCCGATTTTCTCCAGACCGTTGTTCAGACGTTCACGGGACAGACCGCCACGGTCAATGAACTGAATAACGCCCTGCCGGTCGATAAAGACCGTTTCTGGAATTCCAGCCACACCGTAATCAATGGCGGTTCTAGCCTGAGGGTCCCGGAGGTTGGGATACGCCAGCGCGAATTCCCGGATGAAGTCACGGGCGTTTTGCTCCACAGGTTCCTGAAAGAGAATGCCGATGACCGCAAGCCTCGAGGCACCTGTTTGACGATCGGTCAATTCCCGGAAGAGGGGAGCTTCCTCGCGGCACGGCACGCACCAAGACGCCCAGAAGTTCAGCACGACTGGACGGCCCTTTAACGATGTGAGGCTCAGAGGGGTGTTGTCAAGGCTGATCAGCGTGAACGGGGGGGCCGGTTGTCCAATCAGGGGTCCGCCGGTGGTGGCATTTCGGGAGGGGCTGAGCAGCGCGGCGGCCAGCCCGAGCGCGAGGGCAGCTGCGAGGACCGGAGGCAGCAGGCGCTTCCAGAGAGGGGCGGGGACCAGGGTGGAGTCAGGGGTCATGAACAACCTCCAGGAGGAGAAAGGCGGCGTGAACCTGTGTGAACCCGAACGGGCTGTCATGGCTGGAGCACACTGTGAATCACGGCGCGCAGGAGGGGCTCGACCGCATCACTCACCGGCGGCCCATGATCATTGCGGCCAAGGCGTGTCGTGGTGCCCCTTCACTCGGTTCAAACGGTGCCGCTGTAGGCCCCACTGCAGGAGGCGCCTCGTTCCGGCGCCTCTTTGCTCTGCTCGTACATCTCGAGAAATCGCTTCAGGCGCTGGTCAGCCGCATCCTGCACGGCGAGTTGCTTGTTCCACGCCGTGATGATGACTGGAGCGGTCTGGGCGTCGTGTGGGGAAAGCAGCGTGGACGTGCGGCCGTCCACCAGTTGCTTGAGCGTCTCCAACTGCGCGGCGGGGAGATTCCGCTGGTACGAGACCCACACGGCGCCATGCTCCAGACTGTGCACCGCATACTCGTCATAGATGGGCTGGTCATAGACGCCGCAGTTTTGCCAGGTGGGATGGTGTGCGCCGCCCGCTGGGGGACGGGCTGCGTACGCGATCCGGCCTTCTTGGTGATCGCCGCCCTCGTGTTGGAACGACTGCACGCCGTCAATGTCACCGCCTCTGTTGGCGCACGACGCGAGCAGGACACTCGTGGTCAAAAGCAACATTCGTTTCATGGTTCCCCTTCTAAAACAGCACGCACAGACCCTGACCAACGGCTGGTCGCCCTTGGAGCAGGCTGGATTGGCTCTGGGTGCGCCGCTGGACCGTTCGCAGGCCTGGGATCCCTCTCTCCCTCAGGACCGCATTACCTGTAAGTCTGTACAGGTATACTTAACATATCCCATGAGCCTATGTCTGCGCCTCTCCCCGTTTGGGTCCTTTCGTGAAGGGATGCGGGGCGCCGATTTTCTGAGGCGCCATGAGGTTTATGTTCTCTCCGCGGTTCACCGATTCCCCTGTCCCGCCTGCTGAAGTCAGCAGGCGGCCTGTATTGAGGTTCCCCATGCCTGTGATCCCTGTTCTGAGCTGTCCGGTGGTTACCGCTCCCAGGTTGCTTCTGACTGCGGTTTTATCCTGTTTCCTCGGCGTCCCTCACGCCTCGGCGCAAAGCTCTGTTCGTCTTCTGCCTGCTCAGGCTCTGCCGGGCACGCCTGTTTCAACGTCCATGACCCCAGGGTTTGGTCACCCCAGATCAAGCAGCGAGGGCGGCCGCACACGCGTGGTGTTTGACCTGCCGCCGGGCACGACCTACGCGCTGACGCCTACCGCCGGCGGCCTGCGTATCAATGTGGCTGGCGCGCCGTTGCTAAAGCCCACACGAACAGCACTGGGCTCCAGCGTGACGGATTACCGCGTGTCCGGCGCCCAGGTCTGGCTGGTCACGCCGTTTGCATTGACCACAGCGGCAAACTGGCAGGCCAGTGAAGCAACCTTGGCCACCGGGACCCGCGTCCTCATCCTGGATTTCGGTGTTGGCGTGGTCGGAGGCGCTGTTCCCGGTCTGCGCGGGCTGGTGACAAGTCTGCTAGGCACGCCTCCGGTGGGCGCTGCCGGGCCGGCAGCGCCCCGGCCCGTTCCTTCAGTCCCCAGAACACGTGCTGGCGTGACCCCCAGTGACGTGCTGTCTGCAGCCTCCGGCGTGACGCCGCCTGCGCCGCCGCCGCCCCTGCCCGGTCAGGCGCTTGGGCACCCCAGTTCACTAACCGGCCAAGCTCAGGGCCGAGTTCAACCGGGTGCCCTTCTGCTGGCGCCGCGGATCGGGAAGAATCCCGGCCTGACGCGCGTGGTGCTTGATCTGCCTCCAGGGACTCGGTACCGCATGGTGCCGACCAGTCTTGGACTGAGAGTGGAATTCATGGGTGTGGGCGCACTCCCACTCGACGCGCAGGACCTTACTCCTGAACTGCGGGCCTGGCGCTATGAGCCAGCTGCGGACGGCGTGACCGTCACGTTGCTCACGGGCCTTCCCCTGACGGACCGCAGTGGCTGGCGTGCCCAACTTGTCGCGCCCGTGCCCGGGTCAGACCGTTCGCGGCTGGCCATTGATCTCTCGCCGGCTCTGGCAGACCTGACGCCGTTGCCACGGAGTGAGCGGGTGGTGGCCGGGGTGCCGCCGCGCCTGGTTACCCAGGGCACGGCCATGCTGGTGTTGGGGACCGCACTGGTTAAACCCCGGGTGGTGCTTGATCCCGGTCACGGTGGCGCTGATCCAGGCGGCGTCGGGGCCGTCACCGAGAAGCAGGTGGCACTGGACGTGGCCTTGCGGGTCCGTGATCTCTTGCAGCCGGCCGGTGTGGATGTGATTCTGACGCGAGAGGCCGACCAGGCCTTGTTGCCGAACAAAGCCGCTGACTTGAACATGCGGGCCGCCATGGGAACGACCGGGACACAGCTGTTCCTGAGTATTCATGTCAATGCTCTGTCTCCAGCCACGGCCCTGCGTGGGTACGGAGTAGAAACATGGTGGAATCCCAATCATGCGTTGTCGAGCGCCTTCGCTGGCCTGATTCAGAAGAACGTGACCGCGATAACAGGGGCCTACTCACGGGGGTTGAAGAACAGCACCTCCCTGGCCGTCCTGCGGGCCTCCCGTATTCCAGCCGCCCTGGTTGAGATTGGCTTCACCAGTCATCCGGTCGACGGCCTGAATCTTCAGAACACGAACTACCTCGATCGGGTGGCGCTAGGGATTGCGCTGGGTATCCGGGAGGCGCTCGTCACAGGGGTCAGTGCCCAGGGCACTGGAGAAACCAGTGGACGGTGATGGCCGCCGGTGTGTGTTCTTCTCTGTACAGATGGGTGGCACGCCGCCATGACTGTGGTGTCCCCTGTTTCCTTCTTCCCCATGTGGCGTGCGCCTTGGGGGCTGACAATTGTGGTCGCTCTGTCCCTTTTGCTGGCGGGATGTGCCGCCGGGCCGTCCTCTCCACAACCCATTGGGGACTATCTGCGCGGCACGTATGAGCAGCGCTACAGCGAGGACCAGGCCATGATCACGCTGGCCAGTGGTGAGCTGGTCAATGCTGTCTCGTACGCGGACGGCCCTACTTACCAGCGTGGTCAGCCAGTCATTGTCTGGAAATCTGGGAAGAATTACGTCCTGTACGATCCGGTCCGGTTTCCGTATCTCGCGGGATTACTCACGGCCGTCATGGTGATCGCCGTCACGGTGGCTCGTGGCAAAGGACTGCGGGCCATCCTGGGCAGCGCCATGACGCTGGGTGCGTTGTGGGTGTTCATTCTCCCAACGCTGCTCTCGGGTGACCGCAGTCCACTCCTCACGATTCCGGCACTGACCCTGGTGTTGGCCGTCTGCGTGTACCTCGTTCATGGTTGGAATTGGAAAAGTCACGCCGCCCTGGCCGCCCTGACAATGGCCACGACAGCCGGGTATTTCATCACTCTTTGGGTCGCGCACCTGACGCAGTTGAGTGGCGGCGCAGATAAGGCGGCGGTAGTGGCTCAAAATTCGTACGGCCTGGATGCCGTGAGCCTGTACGTGGTGGGTGTGGTGCTGTCCGCTTTAGGGGCCATGAATGACGTCACGGTCACGCAGGCATCGGTGGTGGAGACGGTGGCAGACAGCCAGCCTGCGTTGCCGTTCCGGCGGCTGTACGCCCTGGGCATGCAGGTGGGCGGCGATCATGTGGGCAGCATGGTGACCGTTCTGGTCCTCGGCTACGCGGCCAGTGCCCTTCCACTGCTGCTGCTGCTCCGTGCCAACCAGACCACGCCCTTGTGGGTGACGCTCAGTGGGGAGGCCATGTTCTCGGAACTGGCTGGCCTTTTGATTGCGCTCATCACCATGTTGCTGGCTGTGCCTTTGAGTACCGCTTTGGCGGCTTGGTGGCTCAGGCGGCGTGAACCAAGACTGGTGGACAGCGGCCAGATCACCTGAAGAGAATGATCATGGGGACTTCCACTAAAGTTTCACGGGAGGGCCTAGTGGTGTGCTTGATCGTCATCTCTGGCTTGGTTCAGCCCTGATGGTTCTCTTTTTCCTGGCTCATGTTCAGATGCGCGCAGGAATGGCAAGCTGACGGCGGACGTGACCCTGCACCAGACGTTGGGCATCCTGCCCAACACCGCCCAGCAGTGCTGATCCGCGCGTCCGTTGCCAGGGGAGACCCAGAAAGAACACTCCTGGCCCTGCTGGTGCCGGGCGCGGCCCTGGCCCATGCGGACCTGACCCGCGTCACCCCGGCCCCCGGCAGTACCGTCACGGCCCCAGCGGCCATCACCCTACAGTTCAGTGAGCCCCTGACCACCCGGTTTTCGACCTTCCGCGTAATGAAGGTGCCAGGCGGGATGTCCCCGCAGAAGGCCGCAGACAAAGCCCTGGCTCTGGAGACGAACGCACCGGCCCTGGCCACGAGGGCCGTCACCCTTCCTGCCACTGCAGCCATCATCAAGTTGCCTCTGAAAGCGGCCCTGCCCAAGGGCCTCTACGTGGTGGCCTGGAAGATCCTGTCGGATGACAGCCATCCAGTGACCGGTTTTCGCACGTTCACGGTCCGGTAGGGCCAGCCAGTGACTCTTCTGCTCCTGGCCAAATGGCTGATCTACCTGGGGGCCGCGCTGCCGGTGGGCGGCGTGGCCGCGCGGTCATGGCGGCCCGACGGCCAGCCCGGTATGCGTCCGCTGGCCCTAGGCGCGGGCCTGTTGCTGGTGGGCAGCGCCGCGCAGGTGCTGCTGACCTTGCACGCCCTGGGGTACCTGACCCTGCCGGACGGGCCGTGCTGACCCTGCTGCTGGGCACCGCCCTGCTGCTGGCCGGTGCCCTGGCCCGCTGGCCGACCTGGCTCTGTCTAATGGCGGCTGGAACGTTGCTCTGGGGCCTGGGTGGGCTGGGCCATGGGGCCACCCATGCTCCTAGTGTCCGGCTCCTGCACGCCGCCCACGCCGGCGCGATGGCGGTGTGGCTGGGCGGCGTGCTGACCCTGGTGAGCGGCCCAGACGAGCGCCTGCCCGCACTGGCCCGCTTTGGGCCGGTGGCGACCGTCTGTGTCCTGGTACTGGGTGTGACGGGGGTGGTCGCCTCCTGGGAACACGCCGGCGGGATGCCGACCATAGGCAGCCGGTACGGGCGGGTCCTTCTGCTCAAACTGGCGTTCGTTGGCGCGGCGCTGGTGGTGGCGGGTCTGCTTCGGCGGAGCCTGGCGCGTCAGGGTCGTGTGGACGCCTGGCTGGGGTTGGAACTGGCCCTGCTGAGCCTGATTCTGGCGGTGACGGCCAGCCTGTCGGTTACGCCGACGCCTGCCCACGGATAGGCGCCAGCGATTGCGGCCTTGACCCAGATAAAAAGCGGCAGGTCCAGGGGGGATTCCCTCTGGACCTGCTGTCAACGGGTTAGACCTTGGCCCTACAGGCCATCACAGCCCTGGATCAGAACGCGAACATGACCTTGAGCGCTCGCCGTACCGGTTCATATTCTGTTTCCGTGAAGCGGCCCAATCGTCCAGTGATCCGGGCCTGATCCACGTAGCGCAGCTGATCAATCAGGGCGATACTGTCGCGTGTGAGGCCCCCAGAGCCACTCGCATACATTGGATAGAGCGCCTCACTCAGGTCCCTGAATTTCTCCACCTGGGACGTGAACGGGACGACCATCAGGCCGGGAAAACGTGGCGGTGCCAGAAAATCCGGGACCGCCACGATGGGGCTACGACAAGATCCGAAAACTCTACTACACTAAGGACAATAGGGCGGCCCAGCCGCCCTTTGGGGCTAAAGGCGTCCCCCTAGGGCCTTGAGATAGCTCTCGCCCATGCCCCGCGCGCTGGTCTGGGCGTAAATCTGAGTGGTGGCAATGCGCTTGTGGCGCAGGAACTTCTGCACCTGATCCAACGGCATCCCCGCATCCAGCAGGATCGTCGCCACGCTCGCGCGCAGGCGGTGCGGCGTCACCGTCTTCTCGATGCCCGCCCGGCGCGCGGTGTCCTTCACGATGAGCTGGATGGCCCGTGCCGAGTACTGATCGTGCCGGTTGCTTTCGAACAGGTAGCCCGTGCGTCGTCCCGCGAGATGGGTCCGCAACTCCTGAGCCAGGACGGGCAGGATCGGCACGTACCCGTCGCTCCCACCCTTGGCGTGAACGATGTGGACCTGGGGCGGGTCGAGGGCCAGGTGCAGGTCCGTCACGCGCAGGTTCACGAACTCGGACACCCGGGCGCCCGTGTAAAACAGCGTCTTGACCATCAACCCGTACCCGCTGGCCCGGCGGTAGGCCGCCTCGATCAGCCGCTCGATTTCCTCATGGTCGAGTCGGTCCACCGTGCGCCGTCGTTCTTTGGGGGCGGTGAGCCCAAGGGCTCGCCGCACGTCCTCAACGACGTGCTTGGTCTGGTCGTAGGTCAGGTGGTGCCTACGCCAGAGCTTGACGGTCTCCCGCACGACCTCGCGCAAGGAGTTCGCTTCAACGATTTGACCGCGAAGTTCGGCCCCTTCTCCCAGTCGTTCTGGCTGTGACATGCTCCAGCGTACCCCTGAACTTTTCGGGGTATGGTCAAAGCACGAAGTTCTGGAACGCTGAGAGTGGCCCTCACCGGGCGAGCTTGAGCAGCCGCACCAGGTCAGCGGGTTTTTCCCCACGCGCTTGGCACTGCTCCACGTAGGTTTCGAGGATGACATCCCCAGTCGACTCGAAGGCACTCTTTACGCTGGCGTACAGGGTCATCACCTCCACGCAACCCTTTTCCTCCTCCACCATCTTCTGGAGTCCTCGAATCTGCCCCTCCAGGCGGCGCAGACGGTTGAGAATCTTGGTCTTTTCGGCTTCACGGTCACTCACAGGCACGGTTGCAGTCATGCCTCAAGTATACCCCCCCCCCTATTTGACAAAATAGGGGGGGGGGTATACGCTCCGGGCATGTACTTCAAACGCTTCTACGATACGGACCTGGCCCAGGCGTCCTACATGGTCGGCTGCCAGAAGACCGGCGAATGCTTGGTGGTGGACCCAGTCCGCGACATTGCCCAATACGTCGACGAGGCGAAGAGCCAAAAGCTACGCGTCACCCACGTGACCGAGACGCACATCCACGCCGATTACCTGTCCGGCAGCCGCGAACTCGCCAAGGCCACAGGCGCAAAGCTGCTGCTCTCCGACGAGGGCGGCGAGAGCTGGCAGTACACCTACGACGACGGCAACCAGGTCAAACTCCATGACGGTGACACCTTCATGGTGGGTAACGTCCGCATCCAGGCCGTCCACACGCCTGGCCATACGCCAGAACACTTGAGCTTTCTGGTGACTGATACCTCTCGTGGCGATACGCCCAGCATGATCCTGACCGGCGACTTCGTCTTTGTCGGCGACCTGGGACGCCCGGACCTGCTCGACGAGGCGGCGGGCGGGCAGGACACCCGCTTTATCGGCGCCAAGCAGATGTTCGCCTCACTACGCGATACATTCCTAACGCTGCCCGACTACGTGCAGGTCTGGCCTGGTCACGGCTCAGGCAGCGCGTGTGGCAAGGCGTTGGGCGCGGTCCCGACAACCACGGTGGGCTACGAGCGGGCACTGAGCTGGTGGGGCAAGCTGGTGGAGCAGGGGGACGAGGACGCGTTCACCCATGAATTGCTCTCGGGCCAGCCCGATGCGCCGCTGTACTACGGGCGTATGAAGACGGAAAACCGGGACGGCCCCGCCCTGCTGGATCAGGTGAAGCCGCTCGCAGAGCTGAGCGCGGATGAGGTCAAGGCGAAGCTGGCCGCCGGTGCCCGATTGATCGACACCCGCAAGAAAGAACAGCACCAGGCGGCCGCGCCCGTAGGCAGCGTCAACATCCCCGACGGCGGCACGCTCGAGACGTGGGCGGGCTGGCTGCTGAAGCCGGACCGCGAATTCATCCTGCTGGCACCTGGGGAACGCGCTGAAGCTCTGCGCCGAAAGCTGTGGATGGTTGGTCTGGACCATGTGGTCGGCTTCCTCCCCAGCCCAGAGGAACTGGACACAGCACCTGCACAACCCATCCCAGCGACCGAGCTGTCACAACACCCGGACGCCCTGATTTTGGACGTTCGAGCGAAGGCCGAGTACGAGGAAGGCCATATCCCCGGCGCACGGCAACTGCACGCCGGACGCCTGCCCTGGACGTTGGACACCCTGCCGCGTGACCGCGAGATCGTCGTGCATTGCCAGGGGGGGGCCAGAAGCGCCGCTGCCGCCAGCCTGCTGCGGACCGAAGGCTTCGCCGTGCTGGAACTCGCCGGGGGCTACGACGCCTGGGCGAAGAGCCAGAACACCTGACCCTCACCCGGCGGAGGAGGCGCCCCTTGGGCCGCCTCCGTTTTGGCTGAAAGGAGCTTTCCATGACCTACCAAGACATCTTTATCACCAAACTTCAAAGGAAGAAGCGCGAAGGCGCCCGCCTGGTCGACGTGCGCGAGCATGAGGAGTACATGGCCGGACACATTCCCGGCGCCACCAACCTCCCGCTCAGCGAACTGATTGGCCGTGGGGACGAGATAGAGCCGACCACCATCCTGATCTGCGCCAGCGGGAATCGTTCCTCACAGGCGGCGGCCTACCTCGCCTCGCTGGGCAAGACCGGGCTGATGAACCTCTCGGGCGGCACGGCGGCCTGGAGGCGTGAGGGCCGCGACCTCAACCCGGCCGAGCAGCCATGATCTTTGCCTGGATCGGCGCGGCCCTCATTGGGCTGAGCCTCGGCTTGTTGGGCTCAGGCGGATCCATCCTGACCGTGCCGGTCCTGGTCTACCTTGTAGGCGAGCCGGAGAAACTGGCCATTGCCGAATCGCTCGCCATCGTGGGCGGGATCAGCCTGATCGGGGCGATTCCCTACGCCCTGAAGCGGCAGATCGACTGGCGCTCGGTGCTGTGGTTTGGTCTTCCCGGCGTGGTGGGCACCTTTCTGGGCGCGGCGCTGAGCGTCTCCCTCAGTGGCGTGGTGCAACTGCTGCTCTTCGCCGTGGTGATGCTGCTGGCCGCCATCATGATGTTCCGGCCCGCGAACGCCCAGCCGGAGGGCCAGTTGACCCACCACCGCTCGCTCCTCAAGATCGGCGCGGAGGGTCTGGGCGTCGGCGTGTTGACCGGATTGGTGGGCGTGGGCGGCGGGTTCCTGATCATCCCCGCACTGGTGCTGCTGGGCGGCCTGCCCATGGGCCTCGCGGTGGGCACCAGCCTCCTCATCATTGCCGCCAAGAGTTTCGTGGGTTTTGCCAAGTACGTGAACGTGCTGGCTGAGCAGAACGTGTCGATGAACTGGACCCTCATCCTGATGTTCACCGTCATCGGCATTCTGGGGAGCTTTCTCGGGGCGCGCCTGGGCAAGAACCTCTCCAACGACAGCCTTAAAAAGGGCTTCGCTGGATTCCTGGTCGTGATGGGCGTCTACGTTCTGGCCACCAACGTGCCCAAGGTGCTGAACCCACCGCCCGCCGCCGAAGTGCAAGTGCAGCACTGAAGGTTCCCGGCAAACCTCCTGCTCAAGCCGCGACCTTCCGGCGCGGCTCTTCCTTCTCCGAGGTCTTTCTCCTATGACTGAACTGCTCGACCTTCTCCGTTCTCCCTGGCCCTGGTATGTGGGGGGCCCCCTGATCGGCCTGACCGTCCCACTGCTGCTCTGGCTGGGCAACAAGGGCTTCGGCATCTCCGCCAATCTGCGGCACGCGTGCGCCATCCTGCTGCCCGATTCCGCCAAGCCCAGCTTTTTCCGCTATGACTGGCGCAAGGAACGCTGGAACCTGATGTTCGCTGGTGGGTTGGTGTTGGGCGGGTTGCTGACGGGTCTGATTTTCGCCAACCCGGACCCCGCACGACTGAGTGCAGCGGGCGTCCAGTCGGTACAGGAACTGGGTATGCAGGTGCGTCCCGGCCTGGTGCCCGCCGAGCTGACCGACCTGTCCAACCCCGGCGTGTGGCTGCTGCTGGCCTTCTCAGGCCTACTCGTAGGCTTCGGCACCCGGTATGGCGGTGGCTGCACCTCCGGCCACGCGATCACTGGTCTCTCCACCCTGCAAGGCCCTTCCTTGATCGCCACCGTCTCGTTCTTTGTGGGTGGCATCCTCAGCGCGAACCTTCTCCTTCCCCTCTTCATGGCGGTCATCCGATGACAGGTACATCCTCCATTCCAGGCGTCCACACCGAGCCTTCTTCCACGACCCGCGCCGCGACCGGCCTGCTGCTCTACCTCCTCGCGGGGTTGTATTTCGGTGTCGTCCTCGTGAAATCGGAAGCGGCCAGCTGGTACCGCATTCAAGAGATGTTCCGCTTCGAGTCTTTCCACATGTTCGGGCTGATGGGTTCGGCGGTCTTCACTGGGATGGTCACCACCATGCTGCTGCGCCGCAGTGGCCTGAAAAGCCGGGATGGCCAGACCATCCGGGTCACGGACAAGGAGAAGGGATGGCGGCGGTACGTGTTCGGGGGCCTCACCTTTGGGATGGGTTGGGGCCTGGCCGGGGTGTGCCCGGGACCGATCTTCGTCCTGTTGGGGGCCGGAGTGTGGCCCATCCTGGTCGTGCTGGCCTTCGCGTTGTTGGGGACCTATCTGTATGGCGTCCTGAAAGACAAGCTCCCGCACTGAGGAGGGAACACATGACCTCATCCGAACACCGCTGGAACGCGCGTGGAGAAGGGTACGTGGCGGCACAGGTGCTCGTGCTCGCCGGAATCTTGGTTCTGCCGCTGCTGCGGCCTCGCCAGGGAACACCACGAGGGCTGCGGGTCGCAGGCACCGCCCTGATACTGGCCGGAGGCACCCTGACGGGCTGGAGTGGGTTGCGCCTGGGCCCCAATCTCACGCCCCTCCCTGAACCACAGGTGGATGGGCAACTCGTGCAGACTGGCCCCTACACCTTGGTCCGCCACCCGATCTACAGCGGCCTGCTCCTGGCCTCGCTGGGTTGGGCGCTCGCTCACGGGCACCGGGGCGCGTTGGGGCTGAGCGGCGGGCTCGCGTTCCTGTTTGACCTTAAGGCCCTGGACGAGGAACGCCGCCTGACGCGGCACTTCCCGGAGTATCCGGCCTACCGGCAGCGCGTTCGCCGATTTCTCCCCGGCGTGTATTGAAGGGCCTGAGCCACGATGGGCCCTCCTTTCTCACCTTTGCTGACCCAGGCCCAGCGTGAGCAGTTCACCCGTTTTCCCCTCCTTGACGAGCGGATGCTCTCCCGGTACTACCTGCTGAATGAAGAGGACCTGCGCCTGGTACGGGGGCGGAGACGGGACTTCAACAAGCTGGGGTACGCGGTCCAGCTCACCGTGCTGCGGCACCTCGGGCGCGCCTTGCGCCCGGGAGAGACGCCACCGGAAGAGGTTCTGGCTTCCCTCGCCGAGCAACTGCGGGTGGACCCTGCGTGCTATGCACAGTACGCTGTTCGTGAGCCGACACGCTTTGAGCACTTCTCCGACCTTTGCCAGCGGCTCGGGTACGTCGAGCTGTCGCGGCACCTGAACCACGAGGTGCGGGACTGGCTGATACCACTGGCGGTCGTGACCGACCCGCCCTTCGGGCTGATGAGCGCCCTGATGGACGAGTTGCGGCGGCGGCGTATTCTGGTGCCGCGCTTCACAGTCCTCGAACGCTTGGTCCACTCCGCACGGCTCCGTGCCGACCAGCACGCCTACGGCCTCCTGAACCTGCCGCTGAAAGGCGATTTCGCCGTGAAGGTGGATGCCTTGCTCTCCCCGCAGGGGGATGAGTCCATTTCGCGTTTCGCCTGGCTAGGGCGACCCATTGGCGCTCCGAAAGCCAAGCACGTTCTAGCCCTGCTTGACCGGTTGGCCTTCGTGGGGACCTTCCCCGTGCAGAGCAACTTGCGCGCCTTTCTGCCCCAGAGCCGCCTGGAACACTTGGCAGAGGAGGCGAGGCGGCTTAGCGCCTCGCACCTAGCAGATTTTGAGCCGGGACGGCGCCGCGCAACCTTGATGGCCTACCTCTTCGACCTGTCCGAGACCTTGACCGATGCGGTGCTCGACATGCACGACCGCGTGATGGTGGCGCTGGTCAGGGAAGGCGAGCGGGAAGCCGCCAAGGCGTTCGGGCAGAAAGGGCCCCCACTGGTCGAGCGGTTAGGGACCTTTAAGTCGGTCTGCGCGGCGGTGATCGCCGCGCGGGAGCAGGGCACCAACCCCTACCAGGCCATCGAGGCGGTCGTGAATTGGCAACAGCTCGTCCAGACGGTGCGGGAGAAGGAAACGTTCCGCCCTGAACAGCTTGACCCCCTGCACCACGCCGTGAAGGGCTACGCGAAGGTGCGAAGCTACGCCCCCGGTTGCTCGCGGCGTTCACCTTCCAGGCGGAGGGTAAAGCCGCTCCACTGGTCGAGGCACTGAGACTTCTGTGCGAGATGTACGCGGCGAACAGGCGCACACTGCCCGAACATGTTCCCATCAGTTTCGTGCGGCAGAAGTGGGCCGGACAGGTGTTCCGAGACGGCACCATTGACCGCCGGGCCTACGAGTTGTGTGTGCTGGACGAGTTGCGGCTCGCGCTGCGAGCCGGGGACGTGTGGGCGGTGGGCAGCCGCAAGTACAAGGACCTCAATGACTACCTCCTGCCACAGGGCACCTGGCAAAAGCGCCTCCCTGAGCTGTCGCCGAACCTCCCCGAGAGCTTTGACGCCTTCTGGGCCGAGACCGAATCGAGGTTGACCGGACAGTCGCGTGAGGTTGAGGATCTGCTTGCCGAAGGCGCGTTGTCGTCCGCCGCCTTACAGCGCGGCAAGCTCAGAATTGGGAAGGTCGCCAAAGCCGTGCCCGACGAGGTGGAGCCGCTGGAGAGGCAGTTGAGTGCGCGGCTCCCGCGCGTGAAGATTACCGATCTGCTGCTGGAGGTGAATGCCTGGACCCGCTTCACGGGCGCCTTCCTGAACCTGCACACCGGCAAAGAAGTGGAGCATCACGACCATCTACTCACTGTCATCCTGGCCGATGGGCTCAACTTGGGCTTGACTGACATCTTGCAGTTCAGGGGGATGTGGCAGAAAGTGCGTGCTGGAAGGCATCAAGCGCATCGAGTTCCAATTGAAGCGCTCTGCGACGCACTTCGGGGACGAACGAGAACCGAATGGTTCTCGCCAACTCTCCCCAATCCGGCCATGTTTCCGGTGGCCTGGATGGCACCTCCTGATCTGCAAGGTGGCACAACAGGTAAGCCAGGCCTGAGAGGCACCACCACCTCATCACGCCGGTTTTGCTGTGCTGGGCGAACCGCGCCAATCCGAATCGCCCCTTGATCGTTTTGAAGAAGGCCTCGATACGCCAGCGTCGTTTTCCCACTCTGGCCAGGTACGTGCCGCCCAGATCGACGTTAGACATCACAAAGCGCTGCTCTGGTTCCTTGTTGCGATACAACCAGACCCACGAGATGTACATGGTGGGCACCAGATCCTTGAGCTGTGCCTTGCATCCGCGTGTCATCAGCTGGTGGATGGACGTGCCATCCACCAGCTTTCTCGTGCAGCGCACACCGATCACAATGTCTATTTGTCGTTTTAGGACCCCTTCGATGAACGCTGCGCTTTCAAAGCCCCCGTCTGCATGCAGACGGGGGCGGCGCTTGCCCTGCAGCATGACGGGGGGAATCGTCCGGAGCAGTTTGAGCGCCAGTGAGGCCGCAGAGGGCGTCCCCTTCCCTCGCCAAATCTGAAAAGCCCAGGGAAGCTTCAGATCTCCACAGCAGATGTACAGGACGACCAAGTGAACGCCGTGAACGGCGTTCAGAACGTGCATCCAGTCGGAGAGGTCGGTGAACTTCCCTGCTTTTTCGAGACTGGTGAGGTCGACCAGGAATTCAACCCGAGGACGATGGTGCGGGGCGTGCTTCCAGGTGTCATTGAAGAGCTCAAGCGCGGCCTGGCGCATAAACCGACAGAGTGATCGAAGATCCCAGTGGGCGTGATTGAGAAAACGGCTGATGGCTGCGGGAGACTTGACCGTCGCGCGTGCGGGGAGTGGTCGGCCAGAACCGTCAAGGAGGAGGTCAAGGAAGACCTCAAACGACTCCCGATGCTGTCTGCGCGTGAAGCAGGAGAGAATGTCAGAATAGAGTCGTCTGGCACGTGCATTCTTTGGGTTCACACCTCATTTTGAGGCCAAAGTGCTGTGCCAGACGTGCTTTCCCCAAACTGCAAGATGTCAGTCAATGTTAATTCTTTGTAAGTTTCCATTTTTAACCTCAACTAAAATGGGATTGTGCATTCCGGCGTTAGAAATCAAAGCCAACATTCAGACATCGGCTGTTGAGCAGGTCGTCGTTGATCGTTCCTAGGTTCTAACGTACCGGCAGTGCCGTGTGCGGGATTCATGCCTATGTATATGGCTTTTCGCTGGCACTGTGCCTGAAGTCCACACAGCCGCCGGTCGGTGCTGCCTCCGGCGGCACTGGAGGCATTCCGGGCACGGGCAAGACGGAAACCCACCCTCTGTGACGTACATGACCTGTGCCCCACCATCGCACCTGATCTTTACCTGTTCCCCGCGAGCCGGATGATGTTTGGTCAGACGGCCCTGACCTACATCCCACTCGCTCTTGCCTTCTGGCTTGAATCTCTGCAGGATGCATAGGCCTTGAGCGTGGCCGGGCGCAGGCCAATGGACCGAATAGAGTTGGTCCCGCCCAGTATCCAGCCTGACGGACGCGGTGCTGGCTTGAGCTGTCCTTACACGCATGCTCGGCTGGGGTTGGTCAGCGTGCTCGAGCGGGCCTTTGCTGCCCTACGTAGGGCGCAAGCAGCACCTTCAAACTGGCCACTGAGTGTGTATCGCTGGTTTTGAGGCGCAGCAAAGGCAGGCCGCCGCTGCGGAAGATGACGTCCTTGACCTGGTCGCGGTACTTCTGTGCGGCGGCTTCGTGGCTGGCTCCATCCAGTTCGATGGCCACAATGGGGCGGAAATCCTGCCCAGCGTCCACGATCACGAAATCCACGTGCTTGTCCCGCAGCCGGCCCAGCGTGGCCTGGTGGGCTGTGCCCTTTTCCTTGATCAGGAAGAGGTCGTTCAGGCGCACGTTGGGAAAGACCTGATAGGGCGAGCCAGCAAGCGTCTGGATCAGGAGGTCGTACAGGGCCCGTTCACTGCGGGCGAAGAAGTAACGCTTGGCCTGGACAGGCAGACTGGTTGGGACGGACCGGGCACGGCCTCCAGATGACTTCCCCTGGGCGGACAGCCAGCCCACCAGGACGGAAAACACCAGGACACCGATGATCAGCAGGACGATGGACACGGCTCCAGGGTAGCGCCGCCCTGGTTCAGACCAGATGGGCGGGACCCCAGGCACGTCATAATCTGACACCGCTGGAAATCAGTTGGGACGCTTAGCGATCAACCGCACCTCGTGGGCATACCATCCCCCCACCACCTCGGCCAAAGACAGTGCTGGAGACCTGAGTCGGGTCCGCTTTGAGTGTGGCCGTGATCGTCGTGCGCTCCGGTTCACGGTTGCAGACGGAGCGCAGCAGGCCGATCTGGTCAATGGTGGCGACGTCAGGTCGGCTGCTCGTCCACACCACCTCGCGGTTCACGCTGCCCGGGGCGTCCAGGAAGGTCGTGTACCGCTGGAAGTATGGCCAATACCCCACGACCATCAGGTTGTCCGAATTCACGTTGACGATGCGGAACTCCCGAATGACGGGCGCGCCAGGCACCGGTTGAAGGCGCGCGACGACCCGCGTGGGCTTCGCCGGCCCGCAGTCGTCTTGCACCACCTTGATGTTCGGGATGGTCTGCGGCTGATACCAGCGGCGGTTGATCGTCACGGTGTAGCGCTCACCGGTCTTCTTCACCTGCAGCCACCCGGCGTCCGTGACGGGCCAGCCGAACTGGCTGAGCACCTGACCCCGTTCGTTTTTGACGATCACGTCCAGGGCTGGACGCAGCACGCCGGGGCACATCACTTGAGGCCGTGGCGTGACCGGGGCGGGCGACGCAGTGGCCAACACGGCGAGGAGAGAGAGCAGGGCCATGCCTCACCGTAAAGGCAGGACCTGAGCGCCCGCTGATGGGTTTAAAGACGAACAGGCCGGTCAGTGCTCGTCTACCATGCCCTGCGCCAGGGCCACGACCTTCTGGTAGTGCCCTTCCAGCCGGTAGCCCAGGTGGGCGGCGCTGCGGGCATGGTCGCGCAGCGCGCAGCGTTTGATCAGGCCCGGCGGGATGAAGTCAAGGTCCACATCCCGGCAGGTCTGAAGCACCCGCAGTCGAAGTGCGTCCACAGTGTCATAGGGGAATATGCGCTTGGCCTCGGTCTCTTGTCGGGTTTCCCGATAGAGGGGTTTATAGCGGGCCGTGACAACTGCAAAATACAAAAGTCGCGTTAGGAAGATAGGTTACAATCTAGGGAATGCCCTTTGACTTCCTGACGGATGACCACTTGGCCCAGTACGGTCAGTACAAAGGCGACCCGACCGTTCAGCAGCTTCAGGACTATTTTCTACTCACCCCCGCGCAACTTCAGCACATTGCGACGCTGCGTTTTCCCCACACCAAACTGGGTTTTGCCATCCAGCTCTGCACCGTTCAGTTTTTAGGGACTTTTCTGACTGACCCGCTGAATGTGCCTGACAGCGTTGTTCGCACCCTCGCCATTCAGCTGGAGCTCCCTAAAACGGTGGACCTGCCCCGGTATCTTGAACGGCGCGCGACCCGGTTTACCCATCAAGTCACCATCCGGCAAATGCTCGGCTACAAGGACTTCGACCTGGTCGAAGTCCTTCATCTGATGCGCTTTCTGTACCGACACCTTTTGGTGGCGGATGAACGCCCCATCGAACTGTTTGATCGGTTGACCCAGCGCCTCGTCGAACGCAAAGTGGTGCTGCCCGGCCCAACGGTGTTGGGCCGTATCGTCATCCGCGTGCGGGAACGGGTCGCCACCCATCTCCATCGCCAGTTGGCCGGCTGTCTGACCGACGCCCAGGTTGACGCTCTGGACGCCCTGCTGATTGTGCCCCCCAAACAGCGTCGCAGTCCTCTGGACGTGCTGAGAACCCCACCGACGCGGCAAACCTCGGTGGGCTTGCTCCAGTCGTTACACCGTTTGGACCAGCTCCGGGCGATTGGGGTGAGTGACGTGGCACTGCCATTCGTGCCAGGGGCACGACTCAAAGCGCTCAGTCGACATGGCCTCACGGCCTGGACTGGGCACCTCAGTCAGATGGCGGCGTCCCGCCGCCAGGCCACGCTCCTGGCGGTGGTGCTTCACCTGGAACGCAGCGCCACCGATGATGTGCTGGACATCTTTGATGCCGTCATGATGGAACTGTCTCTCAGCGGAGAACGGCTGCGGCGAAAGACCCGTCTGCGGAGCCTCAAGGACCTGGATGCCGCTGCCCTGCTCCTCCGAGACGCGGTGCAGGTGCTGCTTGACCCGGAAGTTCCAGCCGCCACCGTCCGAGATGTCATTTTCGCGCGTCTGGGCACCGCACCGCTCAGCGGTGCGGTGCAGGCCGTCTCCGACCTCGCCAGTGGACAGGACGACACCGTCGCGGAAGCCTGGGTGGAAACCACCGCCACCATCAGCCGCTTTCTGCCCAGCCTGCTGGGCAGTCTCCACTTTGAAGGCACCACCGTCGCGGCCCCCACGCTGGCCGCCCTGAACTTTTTGAAAGGGGAATCAGGCAAGCGGCGCAGTTGGAAACAGGCCCCCACCGCGTTTATTCCCAAATCCTGGGAAGGGGTCGTTCGGCCTGGCCGCGACGTTGACCCCCAGGCTTACCGGGTGTGCGCCGCTTATCTGCTCCACACGCTGCTCAAACGCCGCGAAATCTTTGTCCGCGTGAGTCTGCGGTACGGCGACCCCCGCACCCAGCTGCTTCAGGGCGAGGTGTGGGAACAGTTCCGGCCAGAGATTGTGCGGAGTCTCGGCTGGTCCACTGACCCAGCGGTGGAACTCGCAGCCCTGACCGAACAACTCGACCAGGCGTATCACCGCGCAGCGGCAAGGCTGCCCGACAATCCAGCGGTTCGCCTGGAAAAACGTGACAAGGGGGCCACGCTCGTCGTGGCCCCGCTGGACGCGGTGCCCATCCCGGAAAGCCTGCTGACCCTCCAGACCCAGGTGGATGCCCGGCTCCCCGATATCGATTTGTCAGAACTCCTCCTGGAAGTCCACGCCTGCACAGGTTTCGCGTTCGAGTTTGACCATGCGGGAGAAAACCCCGCCAGGATGAGTGATTTTGCGGTGAGTCTCTGTGCGGTCCTCGTGGCGGGGGCGTGCAACATTGACCTGAAATCGGTGGCGCAGCCCACCCATCCGGCCCTGACCCTCGCCCGATTGAATTGGGTCAAGCAGCAGTATCTGCGGGCTGACACGCTCACGCGTGCCAATGCCTGCTTGGTGGCAGCGCAAGCGGCCATGCCGCTTGCTCAGGTGTGGGGGACAGGCGACACCGCGAGTGCGGATGGACTGCGGTTCAGCACGCCTCTACGCAACACGGTGGCGGCCCCCAACCGGAAATATTTCGGTGCTGGACGCGGCGTCACCTTCTACGTGTTGAATTCCGACCAGTACACCGGCCTACATGGCCGGGTCATTCCGGGGACTCTGCGCGATAGCTTGTACATTTTGGGCGGGTTGCTGGAGCAGCAAACCCATTTGAAACCGACTGAAGTGATGAGCGACACGGCAGGATACAGCGATGTCGTCTTTGGGCTGTTCCATCTCCTGGGGTATCAGTTCAGCCCGCGCCTGACCGACATTGGAGAAACCCGCTACTGGCGGCTGAACCGGCAGGCGGACTATGGCGACCTCAATGAGGTCGCCCGCTCGTACATCAACACGGGCCTGATTGCCGCGCACTGGGACGACCTGCTGCGGGTGGCTGGGTCTCTGAAACAGGGGACCGTGCCGGCCCCAGACATCATGCGGGTGCTGGGCAAAGGGGGAAGCTTGTCGGGGCTGGGCAAAGCTGTCGCCGAACTGGGGCGCATTGCCAAGACCCTGTACCTGCTGAACTACGTGCAGAGTGAGCCGTACCGCCGGCGGATTCAAACCCAGCTGAATCGGGGCGAAGCGGTGTGGACGTTGGCCCGCAAGATTTTCCACGGCGAGAAGGGAGAACTCCGTCAACGCTACCGAGAAGGCATGGAGGACCAACTCGGGGCACTCGGGTTGGTGGTGAATGCGGTGACCTTCTGGAATACCCGGTATCTGACCGCAGCGCTGGGGTGGCTGGAAGCCATTGGGGAGGATGTGTACCCACAAGATGTCGCACGGCTATCGCCACTGAAATACGCACATATTAATATGCTGGGGCGCTATCACTTCGAGATGGCCGACGACATTGCAGCAGGGGCCTTACGGCCCCTGCGCGATCCCGATGCACTTCAATCCGAGTGGTTGTTCTAGCGTCGGACTGGAGCGTTATTGAGGCGAGACAACAGGTGTATTAATGCGTTCGACAGTACGGCCATTGTAGTACCAGGCACTTCCCGTTTTGCCATATCCACTGTAGCCATCACAGGAACCTTCAATGCTATAAGAGAAGACGTAGGTCCCAGTGGCTGAGGTGTTGCCGCCCATAAACACTTGTGGGGAGACGGCATATCCTGAGCGCGAGCGACCTGTGCCACTTGTGAACGGTCCGAAGGTTCTATTGTTCGGCGAGACCATTGCGACCGAATGCAGCACAGTTGCGGTAACGCCTGTGGGCAGAGGAAAGAAACTGTTACATGAAAGAGTAGATTTGGAGTAGGCATCAAATCGGCTGCCAACCACGCCGTTGACCGTTTCCTGAACGGTTGACTGTCCGATCCCGCCACTCAGTTGCTGAGGCGTCAATTGATCATCAACAGGATTCAAGCGAAGGGTTTTCATGCCTTGAGGCGTAGGGAAGTACATGACATTGTCTTCCAACTCGCTGAGGGATGAAACGCCGAGCTTCATCAGCATCTGCTGAACATGCGGCGCTTGTTCCAAAGCAGATTGTGCTTGAGCCAATTGGGCCTGCACTTGAGGGGACTGGAAGGTAGGGGCAGCCGTTTCTGGCATTGAAGCCTGGTGGCCGCAGGCCACCAGGCTGACACTTGCGAATGCGGTTCCAGCAAGACGTTTCATCTTCACACTCCTAAAGCAAGAGGACGACGAGGAGTCGGAGGTGACTCGAAGACAGCCTAAGTTCCCTGCCCCCAGAATGTGGCCTCAACTGCCGCTCAACGGCTTCACTAAAATTTAAGACAAAACCCATGTAAATTAAATCTGGAATGTGACTTTACTTACTAACGCGACTTTTGTATTTTGCAGTTGTCGCGGCCCTAGACTGGTTGCTCCAGCGTTACGGCACAACGGTAATGGTCGCCATCTGCTCCCCGAACCCATACAAGTCAAAGACCAATTCCATGGTCTCATCCACGATGGCCTCCAGCGACACGTCGGCCAGCGCCCATGTCCGCGCGTGATTCATCTCGTCACGGTCCCACTCGGCCGTCCAGCTGGCCGCCGCCAGCCGCTGCTGATACGCCTCACTCGGCACGCCCCCGTCGCCCAGCGCGTGCACCCCAACGATTTCACCCAGAAGCAGGCCCGCCTCGTCGCCTGGCGCGAACTGGAAGAAGATTCCATCTTCAAACGCCACCACGACCGGTTGACCGTACGGCTCCACTGTTTCTGCGTCCTGCAGCGCCCGCAGCACATCCGCCCTGACGCGCTCCCGGCCTGGTCCAGTCACTATGTTCCGCCGGTGCCGATACGACAAGACTGGACCACGCAGGTAATCCGGGAGTGGGTCACCGCGCCGCGCCTCCGCGACCACAGCGGCAAACCCGGCATCCCTCAACTCCTGGAGGGCGGCCTCCGGCGCGTCCACGACCCGCCAGTTCTGCCACGCGAACAGAACGTCCAGCGCCGCGTCGCTCAGGACCCGCAGCGCCCCCGAAACGAAGACGAAGGCGCCTTCATCCATCAGCGCATGCAGGCGTCCCGTGTCATCCTGCACGATCAGGCGCGTCATGACGAGGCGGCGCAGAATGCGGGGCAAGGACAAGCCATCGTCCCCCCTTCGCCACGATTCGCGCAGCACTGCCGGATCAAGGCCATCCAATTGCTGGAACAGCGTCGCCATGACCCAGGTGCCTGTGCCGCCCACGTAGTACCGGTCCATCAGACCGTTGGGCATTTTCGTCTGTTCGTCGCCCGGTTCCGGCTGAATCCGAATGAGGGGTGCGCCGGGAGGGCGCGCGGCCGCCAGTTCACGCACCTGCGGCAGGCGGACCTCGTCGCTGTACTCATCAGGGAGGTCCGCGTAAATCAACCCCATCGTGTCAAACAGGGAGCGCCACACCGGCCCGCTGGGCGATGGGGTGCGCAGGAACAACTCCGGGTTGGGCAGGTACGCGCCGTGCATCATGCGCTGCCACAACCGCCGCGCTGGCCGGTACGTGCTGTCCACCTCCGCCCGTGCAAGCACGCCGGACACATACGTCTGCGTCTGCCCCAGTTGCGCCGCATGATCCGGGACATCCGTGAAGATCAAGTCCGCCGCTGTGAATCCCTCCGCCTCGTCCTCCCGCCCAAAATTCAAGTTGCGCACGCGCGACAGCATGCGCAGCAGCACGTGATACTCCCCCTGCGCCCGGCTGAGGCGCAGCAGTCGCCCCTCCACCTGCACGTCCAGGTGTGCCGGCGCGAGCAGGTCGAACACCGCGGCGAACGCGCCCCGGCGGTACGTGCCGTCCAGCGCCGCGCGGCGCAGCACGTGCATCACCGGCGTCAACCCGCAGTCATCCGTGGCCGCCGGGTCCGCCCCGCGCTCCAGCAGCTCCCGCACCAGGCTGATGTTGCCAGCCAGGCCGGCCAGCATCAGCGGCGTCGCGCCAAACCGGTTCGGGTGCTCCAGGCCATACGTGTCGCAGGCGTGGTGCACCCATTTCGTGTTCTTCCGGCGGTGCTCGGCCGTCTCCCGGTCCAGCAGATCCAGCCACGCCTTCACGCGCCCGTCCGCCGATTGCGCGGGCTTCTTCGCCGGACCATACGCCACGGCGCTGTACAGCCGCTTGACGTCGCCGGTGTGGTGCTGCCAGAGCGCCCCCTCGAAGAGGGTGCGTTGCTGCTGTTGGGTGGAAGGCTCGTCGTACAGCACCGAGGCCGCCAGATGATCCAGCGTTGCGGCTGTGATCACCTTCCACGGAACGGGCTTGTACTGCAGCACGTCCTGCAAGATCGCCTGCGCCTGCTCCGCCTTCCCCTGCGCCTGCAGGCGCTGCGCCTCAGCCACCCACTCCTGCGCACTGGACACCCGCGTCTCCACCTCAACCGCCCCAGCCTGAACGTCCAGCAGGCGCAGCAACGGGTGCGCCGGATCGTCCTCCACCAGCACCACCTGCTGCACCGCGCGGGTCAAGGCCACGTACAGCGCGTTCACGTAGAACTTCGCCTGATCCAGCGACTTGTCCCCCTTGTCCCCCGCGCGGCGGTACGGCAAGGCGTCCAGCTCAAGGTCCGCCGGGCGCACGTCACCGGCAAGGTCGGTGTACAGCCGGCGGTGCGAGCCGATCAGGTTGTACAGGATGACGCCGTCGTACTCCAGGCCTTTGACCTCCTGCACGCTGAACACCAGCGGGGTGTGCAGGTGACACCGGGCGGCCGCTTTGTCCTCGTCGCGCAGCACGATCACAGCGAACCGGGCGTTGCGGCGCACCGCCTCGTTCAAGGAGTGCAACTCATGGGGCGTGTGCGGGACCACGCGAACCTGACCGTCGGTGGTCGAGGCGGCAGTGATCAGCGCCGTGCTTTCCCGGTCGACACTCCCGAACCGGACGTGCTTCAGGCTGAGGATCCGGTTGGCCACGCGGGTGATGTCCCGCGCGTTGCGAAAGTTGCTGTCCAGGACGTTCAGGGTCACGTGCTGCAGGCCACGCGTCCAGAACAACTCCCGCACACCGGCCCAGGAGAAGAAATTCGGGTGCACCACCTGGTGCGCGTCGCCGCACAGCAAAAACGCATCCGGATGCTTGACCAGGCGCAGCAGCAGCTCAAGCTGAACAGGCGTCATGTCCTGCACTTCATCCACCACCAGCGCGTCGTACGTCGGCTCGGCCAGGGCCAAGCGGGCCTGCGCCGCGCGGTTCGGGTCCATCAGGTTGTGCGCTGCCATCCAGGCCGCCGCTCGCTCGTACAGCGCGTACGCTGCGTCACGGGTGTCCGGCGCATAGAGCGACTGGCGAACCCCCAGTGCACGGTACGCGTCCAGCGTCAATGGGCCTTCCGGTCGGCTGGTGATCACCCCGCGAATCTCTTCGTACAGCGCGTGGGCGTCCGTGAACTCCGGGCGGGGCCTGAGCCGCGCGAACCACGTCTGGAACGCCGCGAACGTCAAGGGGCTGCCCTCCTGAACGCGCAGGATGTCCAGCACCTCTGACAGGGCGTGGAAGGTCACGTCCTGGTCCGCTGCCGGGCCGCCCTGGGCAAAGAGCGCTTCGGCCTGACGGGCCAGGTGGGCGCTGAGGGTGACATACAGGACACGGCCAGGCAGAACGCGCACTTTTTCCAGCGCGAGGGCGGTCTTGCCGCTGCCCGCCGCGCCCAGCAGCATCAGTGGCAGCGGCGCGCGATAGATGGTCTCCTGCGCGTCATCAAACGACAGCGGTTTGTCCAGCACATGGAAGGCGGGGCGGGTCGGGTGCACGTACCGCAGCGTCTGCGCAGGGGCGGCCGTCTGGGGGGTGACCACGATGCCGTCTTCGTGCCACCGGGCGCCGCGCAGAAACCGGGACTTCTCGTAGCGGTGGAAGGGAATCACTTCGAGCAGCAGGCAGACGGTCTCACCCTCAACCTGCGCGAAGGTCAGCAAAAGCCGGTGCGTGTCGTTCAGTTTCGCGCGGTAGTACGGCGCGCCGACGAGCTTCTTGACGTCGGCACTGGCGAAATCACCGCGGCTCAGCGCGGCGTGCACTTTCTCGAATGACGGTTCGACGCCGGTGGCGTCCAGGTGACGGTAGGTGAGGACGCGCAAAGGAAACCTCCTGAGGACGGGCGCATGGACCTGTCGGCTGTGTCACGGCGTGGGCGAGCTGGCGCTGAGGCCATCAGGTCAGCGTGTTGATACACCAATGCGGCGAGTCTACCGACTTGGCGCTGCCCCATCAGCACAGGTCTGTGGCCGTCCGGCCTCCGACGGGCGCTTGACAGACGTTCGTCAGGAATAAGGTGCGACGATCCGCGCGCAATCGAGACCAGCGCGAGGAGGCAGACGCAGCGCGCCTGTGCCGCGTTCGTCGCCGGCACGTGTGGCTGGAGGCATGAGGCGCCGCCCTGGGGTCACGTTACGCACGCCGTCAGGGTGTTTTCTCGGGCCATGCGGCGAGATCCGCCAGCGTCTGAGCGATGGCCTGACCGTCATATCCCCAGGCGACCATGTCCGTCATCAGCGCCTCTGGCGCACGGGCTTTGAGGCGACGGCCGATATCGTCCACCGAATCGAACCACCAGACGTCTCGGAATGGCCACCGGAACAGATCTGGCAGATCATCCCGCTCACCGATGGCCAGGACGACTTCTTCCGGAATGTCGCGCCGCACTGTGTACGCCGAGAGAATCGCTTGAATCGTCTCCATATTCGCTGCGGCAGCGACCCGGTGACCTTGGCACAGCGGGGTCTGAATCGTTGCGGGGACCTGCTCAATGGGCCAAGGGGACAACGTAACCAGTGCATCGGCCCAAGTGTCATCCATTCGGCCGCGAACCAGGTCGGCAGCCTCGTCGTTCAGGCAGCCCAGCCAGCCGGCGGTCCAGGCATCATCCCGGGCGATGGCCCGCTGAGTGTCCTCAATGAAATCTGCGCCGAAGACGGACAGGGGAACGGAGGCATGCCCACGCTGACCGAGGAAACGAACCTTCTGGCAAAAGGCCCTTTCTTCGTCTGGAAGGTGATCCTCCAGTCCCATCAGAAACATGGCTTTCAACCGCAGTGGGCCGTCGTCGACAGCGGTCCACCACTGCGGACGGTTGCGCAGGCCGTCGTAGCCGTTTGGCAGCGCGCCTGTCGGCCACGGCGAGATGGGATGGCGGCCGCGCCAGGCGACGAACGATGCCACACAGCGGTGAAGTTGCCTGGGTGTGAGGGGCGCGTACGTCAGGAGCGCCCACAGCAGACGGGCGCTTTCTTTGGTGAGCGCGGCGCCGTCGGGTGAGAGGTGACGGTCCAACCAGATGTCAATCCACGGGCCCTCGCCAATCACCTTTGGATAGAGGCGGCGGAGATCCAGGTCATGCCGGGCCAGGTGACCCATGACCTCCTGTGTGACCGTGGCACGGTCCGTTAAGGCTTCCCGGACTGTCGTGCTCGTGCGGGTCAAGTCGTCAATCACCGCCGGCGAAGTCGTGGATCGAGCCAAGGTCACACGCACCGACAACCGGCTGTCACGCATCAGCACCTCGCTCACGTCGGGTGGCAGATGTGCCCGAGCGGCCACGCGCAGACGCACCCGAACCACCGGGTCATAGGCGAAGGACAGGGCCAGCCAGTCGGGCAGCCGGGGATGCTCCGCCAGGATGCACTGGACATCGGCACCTCGGGCGGCCAGCCGCGTCCACATGCCGTCGGCCAGCCTGGGGTTGGTGGCCAAAGCCAGGTCAAAGGCTTGGTGGTGGGACGCCAGTTTGCGTTGAACGGTTTCGAATGGGCTGACCCTGGCCAGCAGGAGACGCAGCTCATACCTGTCGGTTGCAAGTGCCTGCAGGTGAGTGGCCAAATCAGGCGGTTGTCGTTCGAGGAGATGCGCCCACGCCGCCCGGTTGTCGCGCGTAAACACCTCGAATTGCTCTGCAGGATTGGCGCTCTGGCAGGGATGGCTGGGATGGCTGATCACAGCAGCGTGCGCAGTGACGTACCGCTCTTCCAGCATGAGTAACAGGTCTCGGCTGAGCGTCGGGTTCGCCAAGGCCAGAAGACCCCTGGAACCCACCACGATCTTCCGCAGTGTCAACGCCGGGACGTGTGGATGACCCGCGACCGCTTGCACCACCACGTCACTTCGCTGCGTTGCAAAGTGATCAAGAACGGCGAGCGGCACATCGGGCCGCTGGGCCAACGCCGCGCGCACATGTGGCGAGGGGTCCGTCCGGGCCCAGAGCACGTCCGCCGCGCGGGGTGCGCCGCGAACCTCCGCCACCCGGCGTGCGACGGCACCGGCGCGTTCCTCTGCCTCACGCTGTCGTTTGCGCTGTGCCTGTTCGTGGAGCGCCTGCTGAGACGCTGCGTCCTGCCGTTCACGCTCGCGGCGCAGCCGCTCCGCCAACACCAGGGTGAGCCGGGACCGCTGGGTGGTTCGAGCAGGTAAGTCAGTCATCTCGTTTGACGAGTGATCGGTCGGCTCGCGTCCTGGTCATTCCGCGAGACCTCCTGTTCAAAATGTGCTCGAAAGGCAATCGGGAATAGCTTGGTTCCACTCTCCCTGAACGTCACTGACCGGAAGATAGAACGGACCTGTATTGGACGCCCCTTCAACCCTCAGATACTGGCCCGAGTTGGTTCGGGTCACGTTGACCACCGCGCTTCCGGTCCCATTGAGAGAACAGAACTTTCGTGTCTTTCGGTCTTCACTGCTTGAGGTCATGACCAGGACGCGCGCAGGGGCCCCGGGCGAGCGGATGGTGTAGGTGTTGACACCCACTTGGTCAAGCAGCAGTGCGGAATAGAAGTCGCGCAGGTACTTAGGAACAACACCGAAGACAATCGGTGCGCTTCTTTCTGCTTGCCAGAGCTTCTGCAACAGCGCCAAGCTCAGGGGTCTGAGGCCGCGTTTGTCGAATTTGATTTCTATGCTGGTCCGGGTCGCTGGGTGTGACAAAGTCAAAGTGCTGCCATCCAGTTTTCCTTCGAGGCCGTATGCCTTGAGAAGTTCCAGACTGATGTACGTCTGGTTTCTCCAACTGACCGGCTGCGTCGTGGCGCCTTGTACTGGTGTGAATGGGGTGATGGAGCGTGTTGAGGAAGGCCAAGCGCGAGGAGCAAGGATGTACAGGTTGCCGTCAACGAGGACGGCCGGTTCCTGTCCGTCCATCCGCCGGTTGCTGATGGTGGTCAGGTACTCCAGAAGTTTGGCTTTGACTTCTGCTTGGTTTTTGACCAATTGAGCCGCCTCTTGTGCAGTCTGATCGCGTTGCGCCAGTGCGGCGGCTGTATACCGCTTCATGCCCGACACAGACAGACGAACGACCACTCTTCCGGAAGAATGATTCAGGGTGAGCGTGGTTGAGCCTTCATCGTAGGCAAGGCCTCCGCCAAGTCGATTCAGCAGGCTGGCGGAGAGGTAGCGCGCACCGTCAATCACTCGCATTTCAGGAGGTCGAGTGACAATGGGTTTCCCGTTCAGAACAAGTTGTTCCCCTTCAAAGCGTAGCTGGAGGGTCGGAACTGTGACCTCGGCGCTGAAGTAGAGCGCACTGTCCACAATGATGGCGCCATTTAACGCTTCCTGCCATAGGTTCTTCGTATACGCATCTTCGCGAGATGCCCACTGGGCGGCGAGATCCGAAAGCCGAAATGAGTCGTCTGGATCTGGAGTTGGGAGGACATACCCAGCGCTTTTCCAGTCTTTCGGTAAGTCCGTTAGTGCATCTTCATAGTAGAAAGCGCCGTCAATAAACTTTACTTCTGGACTTACAGGTACTTGCCCCGCCCAAATCATATTAAGATATATTTTGTTGCCTTGGATGACCCACTTGACTGCACGTTGTCCAGCTATCTGGTACGTCTCGTGAGGGAGCTCATCGCCCAATAATTCGAGGGTCTTCCTTAAGGATTTTTCGTCATTTGAATAACCTTCAGGGTTATAGCGAATAAAAAGTGAACCATCCACGGCAATCGTATCGTTTGCGTCTAGAGGCTCTCGAGTTCTCCCCAGGATCTGCTTTGCGGTTTGCCGCAAGCTTGATGACCGGGAGAAACTTCCTCTTCCGCGATTGGCCTGCACACTTGTGCTGGCGTAACAATCTTCGACCGGATTCTGCCTGACGTAGCCTAGTTCGCTGCTGCTACTGAGATCTCGAAAATACGATGCCCCATCCTCTGTATAGTAAATACGAAGCCTCATAGGATCAGACTTCAATTCATACCGAACAGTGGGATCAAACGCTTGAGCAGCCTTCAGCCAGACATCCAGCGACATGTAGACGGTTTGGGTATTCACCACGACATCCGGACAGAGGATGAATGGGTTGGCTTCTGGAGAAAAATCTCCTTTTGGACGATGCTGAAAAACGCCCGCGAAAGCCACGGCAGCAACCTTTTGATCATGCCAGAGCAACGGCGTGGTGTAAGTCACCTCAAGTGGAGCAGGGGCGCGGATATAGAGCACGTCTGGATTTTTGGAGTACAGCACCATTGGGGCAGATAGCGTCCCTCGCCCCAGTCCCAGGTCGCTCCACTGAGTTGGTCTCGGCAGGCTCTGCGGCTGTGCCAGTTGTTTCTGGAGAGCGTCGGCACCTGTCTGGATATAGAGAGACCAGAAGTCCTGTGCCGAGGAACTGCCCGCGAGAGAACCAATGGCAACAAGAGACAGAATTCCTTGGTTGAATAGTTTCATGTCCGACCCTCTTATGATGTTCTTGGTTGAACGAATGTCAATCTGGAACAGATCATAAGGCTACGAACTTTTCAATTTCATTACTTTCTGCCAGGGTTTGAATTGGCACTTCTACTCAGGAGTTGCACCTGTATAAGGACGGCGAAGCGCTCCCAGCGGAGAAAATCTGTGAGTGTCTACGTCACAGCTTCTGAGAGAGCGCGTCCGCATTCTGGCAGACGAGTTCCTGGCCGTTCCCCGCACGTCTTACCAACAGCGCAGCCTGGAGGCTGCGCTGTTCATGTTTCTGGACACCGCGACCAAAACTGCGTTGCACCGGGCTGAGCTGGTCAGCAAGAGTGCGCTGAGCCGACTGCTGAACGAATACACCTGGGATACCAGCCAGGCCTGGACCATTCTGCAGCAAGCCCAGTGGGACGCGCTGCACCTGGCCGCCAAGGGCAAACATCGGCCACTTTTGCGACTGAGTGTCGATCTGACCAGCATCGAAAAGAAGGGCAGCACGCTGCCCTTTGTCCGAGTGTACAACGACGTTCACGGCATTCACCTGGTGGTGTTGTTTGCCGAATACGGCGCCGTGAAGTTCCCGGTCGGTTACCGGGTGTACAAGGGAAAAGGGACGGCGACGCCCGTGACCCTGGCACGACACCTGCTCCAGACAGTCCCCAAGGCGACCCGGCGTCGATTCCGCATCCGTGTCCTCGCGGACAGCGGATTTGAAGCCGCGGTCTTTCTGGATGAGGTCCGGCAACTTGGCTTTGAATTCGTGGTGGGGGTGCGCTCAACCCGGCGGACGATGCATCCCGGTGAAGTCACCGTGGCGGACTGTCCACATGGGGGCTATCTCGAGCTGAAAAACTGGCCCTACGACATGGTGGTCCTGGGTCGCATCCAGCGTGGGGACCGGACGTTTCATGCCATCTCTTCGGAGCTGATGGAAGGTGATGAGGTCGTTGCAGAAGGCAAGGCGCGCTGGAATGAGGAATCCTTTTTCAAGGAGGGCAAACACCAGTTTGGGTTGGCGCAGTTCGCGTTGCGAACTGAAGTGGGACTGGACCGTTGGGTGTTGCTGGTGTTTCTGGCCTGGACGCTGGCCATCCTCCACCGAGAGGCCGGCATGACCCTGGAAGCATGCGCTGCGCTGGCCGTGATCATGGTGATGCCGCTTGTCTACTTAAACCGTTTGCTCAAGACCTTCGGCAAAAACGTAGATTTCCTCGCCCAGCACGGCTATTCACTCCACTATGCGAGGTGCAACTCCTGAGCTCTACCGGGGCATCAGTAGACCTCTTGCGAAAGTCATGGTGGGCAGGCTTGGGTGAGGTTGCACAGCGCGGCGATGAGCTGAACCCGGAGCGCAAACCGACGCCGTCGATGTCGGTACACGCCCTTCAGCACGCGGAAGATCTTCATGCGACGGATCACATGCTCA
>NZ_PYSV01000019.1 GCF_003028415.1 Deinococcus arcticus | reverse complement strand
CTTCGTCTCTTGACCTTCTGTTCTTCATCAGGACCTTTGCGGCCCTGTGATTCGCAATTTCTCGCTCGCTTCCATCGGTTGTCATGCACCTCGCCTCGCTTGAGGCTCAGAAAAGATACAGGTCATTGCACATCTTGTCAAGCGTCTCTTCCCCATCCTTCCCTGACCATTCAGGATCACCGAAAAACCCGCGCCAGAAGGGCAACTTTTTCGGCCCCCTTCCTCTCGCCTCAATGGGACTGAGAGGCCGCACCCTGCCATCATGGCCAGGATGAAGCGCCTCTTCCTGTTCTGCGTTCTGCCCCTGGGTGGCCCTCTGGCGCAGGCTCTGTCCATCCGCTCTGCGGTCTCGGGGGGCGCGACCTACACGGTGGCCACCATTGATCTGACCCGCGACCGCCTGCAACTCCACTGGCAGAACCCTGCCACCCGCGCCCCCTACACCACCTTCGAGCAGTTACGGGCCCGGCTGGCCAAGGAGGGGCGCACCCTGCTGTTTGCCACCAACAGCGGCATCTATGCGCCGGGCTTGAAGCCGCTGGGCCTTCATGTAGAAGAGGGCCGTACCCTGGTCCCCCTGAACCGGGCCCAGAGCGGCGGCAACTTTGCACTGGTGCCCAACGGTGTGTTCTGGGTCAGCGGGCGCCGGGCCGGCGTGACCGAAACCCAGGCGTTTGCCCGCGCGGGCCTGCGCCCCACCTTCGCCACCCAGTCTGGACCCCTGCTGGTTCAGAACGGCAGCCTGCATCCCGCCTTTCGCAAAACTGGGACCTCGTTCAAGGTGCGCAGTGGTGTGGGGGTATGCGCGGATGGCCGCGTGCGCTTTGTGATCAGCGGGGCGCCGGTCAACTTCTACACGTTCGCCCTGTTCTTCCGGGACACCCTGCGCTGCCCCAATGCCCTGTACCTGGATGGCAGCATCAGCGCTTTTGCGACCACACGCGGCTCTGGGCAGTTTGCCCCGTTTGCCGGCATCTGGAGTGTGAGCCGCTAGCGCCCGAAGAGAGGGTGGGCGCGCGGGCCTGCCGCCGGAGGGCCAAGCGAAAGGCCCCGGCACGTGACCCGGGCCCCCGCTGGATGCACGGCTTTTAGCGAACCGTGAGGTTGATGGTGCGCAGGGGCTCGGCATCAGGCAGCCCCAGGGGACGAACTTCGTAGGTAATGGCGCCGGGCCCGGGTCGGCTCTGGTAGCTCCAGCCACAGGTGGCATCCAGGGGAATATTTTTGCGGCCAATGGGGCGATCTCCCCGGCGCACGGTGACCGAGTAGCCCTGCCCCTCTCCCACGCCACCAAAGCGGAAGGGCTCGCGCACCTGCTGCCCGTCGCTGATGCTGAGAGTAAAGGTCTCGGTGCAGCGCTGTTCACGCGCTCCCGTCGCCAGGGCTGCCACGGTCACCGCCACGGTGCCCAGCGTCTCACCGGCTGGCGTCTGAATGGTGTAGGTCTGCGCGCCAGCCGCAGGGCTGGGGACCACGAACGACCACGCGCCGTCGTCGCCCACCTGAACGCTGCCCAGGCTGGTGTCACCCTCGCGCACCTCCAGCGTCTGCCCGGCCTGCCCGGTGCCGCGCAAAGTGACCGCGCCAGCCGGCACCGAGGCATTTGCGGCCGGCTCGGTGATGGAGAACTGGCCCGGGGTGACTGGCTCGGCGGGTGCCTCGCCCGTGACCGGGGCCGCCTCATCCACCGTCACGTTCAGCTCGGCGCGGCCTTCAGGGTCGGCAGTCTGGGCCACCAGGGTCTGGGGCCCCGCCGCCAGGTCAGGTACCTCGGCCTCCCAGCCACCCTCCGCATTCACGGTGGCGGTGGCCACCTCCTGCTCACCGCTGCGCACGCTGACCTGGGCCCCTGCGGGTCCCGTGCCGCGCACAGTCAGCGGGCCGGGCGCCACCGTCTCTCCGGCGGCTGGGAAGGTAAAGGCCAGGGCTGTGGCCGCCCCCGTCACAGGTGACGCGCTGTCGGTGCCCACGCTGGGGGCCGGCGCCGTCTCCTGACCGGAAGGCCGCTGAAGCAGCCAGCAGCCGCCCAGAGTCAGCAGCAGCAGAAGCAGCGCCCACGGCCACCAGGGTCGGCGCCGCCGGGTGCGCTGATGGGTGGTGACCACCGGCGCGGGCGGCACCGGCTCGGTGGGACGGATGACGGTGGTCGTTGTGGTATCTGGCTGGGCTGCGGGGAGGTGAGGGTCCGGCGCCGTGAGGTTTGGCGCTGCACCAGGGGGCGGGCTCACCGCTGTGGCGCCGGCCACCGCTGCAGCGCCCAGGCTGGACAGCAGCAGCGGTTGCCCGCGCAGCCCGCCCAGCCACTCGGGGGCGTTCTGCGCGTTCAGACCCAGCTGGCCCATGCGGCTGAGCAGCAGCGGCAGGGCCAGGGCCAGCACGCGAGTCACCAGTTCGGGGGCGGCGCCTGTATCCTGCACCGTCTGCCGGTGAACGGCCGCAGCCTGCTCGCCCAGCAGCGGGGGCGTCAGCAGTTCGCCGGCCTGTTCGAGATTCTGCGCGCCCCCGGATTCATTCAGCGCCGCTTCGACGCTGCCGAATGCGGGCAGGGTGTTCACCGCTTCCAGCAGATGGGCGCGGCCCTCTGCGCCAGTGGCCTGATCGGCCAGCGCGTCCAGTTGCCGGGGGAGCCCGGCGGCCAGCACACGCCGCACCAGGGCGCTGTCGGCCCCCACCACCCGGGCCAGCGCCGAGACGCCCGCTTCAAAAAAAGTCCCCAGTCCTTCTGTGACCATGGTTCCTCCTGAACCCGTGCGCCCGGGTCACGCCGCCCTGTCCGCCCTGTGCCCAGGGAACGGACGCGGCGCAGCCCATTGGCAGGATGAGGCTCACCGTACCCGGCGCCGCTGCCACCTGCATTTACGAAGCCTTGACACCCCAGGCCCAGTGCTGGCGCCGGGTGTGCCTGGCCGGGGTCTGTCTCTGGGCTGCGCACCCATGAACACCTGCACAAATAGGCAAGGGCCGCAGAAGGGTTGTCCCCCTGCGGCCCTCCTGCCGGGCACATCCGGCCTCTAAGTGCCTCGCCCCTCCCATTTCAACGTTTCAGAAGGGGGCAGAAACGTTTCCATTCCCGGTGCGAGGCACTGTGGTTCGCTTCTCGCTCTGCGGCGCAGCTGTTCCAGCCCGCTCGGTTGATCGGGGGCTTGGCAGCGAGGGACTTAAGTAGCTCGCTGTTGATCTAAAGATCAACCGAGCGGAGCGAGTATCGAAAAAAGGACGTTGCACCGGGCGTGGAGACTGTTCGGTGCTCTCCTGCAAAGTCGTAACGTGAGGTGCAACGTCCTTAGCTTCAGATCTGACCCTCAAAGCGGTCGCGGTGCACCACGTAGGCCAGTCCCAGGGTCGCCAGGGTGCTGACCAGGCTGCTCAGGCCGTAGCTGATGAGTGGCAGGGTAATTCCAGTCAGGGGCAGCACACTCAGGGCCGCGCCAATGTTTTCCACCACCTGAAAGCCAATCTGCCCCAGCACCCCGGCAAACAGCACCTGATCCTGCAGCCGGGGGGCCTCGGCGGCCATGCCGGCCAGCCCCAGCAGCAGCGCGCCGTACAGCAGCAGCACCATCACGCCGCCCACCAGTCCCTGTTCCTCCAGCCAGGTGGAAATGGCAAAGTCGGTGTGGGCTTCCGGCAGAAAGCCGTTGTGCGACTGGCTGCCCTGCTTGTAGCCCTTGCCCTGCATGCCGCCCGAGCCCACGGCGATGGTGCTCTGGATCACCTGATAACCCGCGCCCCGGGGGTCCTTGTAGGGGTCCAGGAAGATGGTCAGGCGCTTTTGCTGATAGGCCTCCAGGCGGGGATACACCAGCGTGGGCACCGCCACCCCCACCGCCAGCACCGCCAGCAGGGCGTGCCAGACCGGAATGCGGGCCGCCAGCAGCATGACCCCGAACATCACGCCCAGCACCATGGCCCCGCCGAAATCCTGCACCACCACCAGCGCCAGGGCCGGTAAAAAGACGGCCAGGGCGCGGGCGTAGGTGCTCATACCCCTGTAGCCCTCGCGCAACACCAGCGCCAGCATCAGAATCAGGGCGAATTTCAGGATTTCCAGCGGCTGGAACTGCAGCGGCCCCAGCATGATCCAGTTGCGCTGCCCGTTCACTTCCTTGCCAATGACGAAGGTGCTGGCCTGCAGCGCCAGGGCCAGCGCAAACAGCTGCGGCGCAAAGCGGTACACGCGGTCGCGCCCCGCCCACCACAGCACCCCCACCGGCAGCGCGGCCAGGGCCACCCCCAGCACCTGCTTGGTAAAGACACCGCTGGACGCCCGGGGCGAGAGGGCCGCCGTGCTGACAGTCATCAGGCCCACCACCAGCAGGGCCAGGATGATGATGGGAAAGCGCAGGTCATACTTCACGCCCACAGGCTACGGCCCGCCGGCGCGACTTTCATAAGAGGGTGCCAGTGGGAGTGGGCCCGGCCTGCGCTGATGGGCACCCGCTGCGCACCCCGCGCCTTTTGCCGCCTGATGACTGGTGTGGGCTGGCCTTATCTGGCCCGGCCGCTAGGGCCGCCCTCGTCCAGGGGAATATTGGCCATCAGCACCACCATGTCGCCGCGCTGCTCGATTTCCACCGAGCTGTGGCCGGTGGGGAAATAGCGCTTGACCACTTCCAGCAGGTCGTTGCGCAGGGCATCCACCTTGCCGGGGGGAATCTGGGCGCGGTCATAGGCCAGCACCAGTTCCAGACGGTCTTTGAGGGTTTCCTTGGTGCGGCCCCGCTTCATCCACGAAAACATGTCAGGCCCCCCCGAACAGGCGGCGCAGCGCGGCCATGAACCCCCGGTCTTCTTCAAACTTGGGGTACGGCACATCCTCGCCCTTCAGGCGCCGGGCGGTGGCCATGAACGCCTCGCCCGCCTTGGTCTTGCCCAGCACCGCCGGCTCGCCCACGTTGGTGCTCACGATGATCCCTTCGTCCTCGGGCACGATGCCGATGGGCTTGACGCCCAGAATGTCGAGGATGTCGGCTTCACTGAGCATGTTGCCGCTGGCGACCATCTTGGGGCGCAGGCGGTTGATGACCAGCCGGATCTCACTGACCTGCTGCGCTTCCAGCAGACCAATGATGCGGTCGGCGTCGCGCACGCTGGAGACTTCGGGGTTCACCACAACCAGTGCACCCCCGGCCGGCGCCGCCGCCGTCTTGAAGCCGGATTCGATGCCGGCGGGGCTGTCAATCAGAATGCGGTCAAAGCCCTCCTGCTCCACGAGGTCGCGCACCACGCCCTTGAACACTTCGGGGTCCAGGGCGTCTTTGTCGCGGGTCTGAGAGGCGGGCAGCAGAAAGAGGTTCTCCACGCGCTTGTCGCGAATCAGGGCCTGGCTCATGCGGCACTTGCCCTCCAGGACGTCCACAAGGTCAAAGACCACACGTGACTCCAGGCCCATCACCACGTCGAGGTTTCGCAGGCCCACGTCCACGTCAATGACCGCGACCTTCTCGCCCAGTTTGGCCAGGGCGGCTCCTATGTTCGCGGTGGTCGTGGTTTTGCCCACGCCCCCTTTGCCGGACGTGACCACAATGACCTTGGCATTCATGCTGAGGGGCAGTATAGCTTACTGATATAGCCAGCAGGGCTGATCCAAAAATAACGCCCTAAACGATGAGCGCCCAAGTGTCGAGCGAAATTGGTATTTATGAGTGAGGAGAATCAATTAACTTTGCTTGGAGCTCTCAAAAGGCTCAAAACTGTCAACGGCAAGCGATTTGCCACTCAGTTCTTCGCATTGCCAAACTTTGGAGATTAAATGAAACTTGCTAGACTCCTTGCCTCCGCTCTTTTGATTACCCTTCCCCTCGCAAGTTGTGGAGCAAATATGCAGCCGCCCACAATAAGTCAGACAGAGAAGCCATCCCTCAAATCTCAGACAGTGCTACAACCTTCTTATCAAAGATAAAGCTACGCAGGAGATGCTACTGATAATTTAAGAACAGCATAATCTCGTTGAGCTCAGCAATTAACAGCCTACTTTCCACAATCAATAATGTCACTCTAGCAGATTTCGATTTGAATAGCGCTTACGTTGAAGCTAGTGGAATTACCGGATTTACGAATGCAGTAACCTATAAAATAGTTCTTCCCAAAATAAATAATCCGGATCTACAACTGATCGTTTACGGCGCAGCAAAAAAAACTAAACTATTATAGTTCAGAGCAAATCCTCGCGACAGCCTCCAACGTGAAAATTGTGCGCTTGGATTCCTCTGATCTTTATAAATATGACAGAGTTCTATTGGCAGATGCGAGCAGTAAAAGCACAAATGCCATAGCTACGGATAAAGATGGTCTTAAAATTTTAGGTGCTGATTTCAACGTGCCTTTCAATCTCAGAGACCCCAGAATTTACTTTCCATTGGGAACAAACGGCTATCTTCCTAGCCACCCTATTGCAGGCTTTGAAAATCCACTGTCAGCTCAGGATCTGAATGAGCAGAATATCGTCGTATCGCCTAAGTGTTACAGAGGTGATCAAGAAATGCCCCACCCCAATGGCGGAGTTTCTGGACAGAGCATAGTGGTTTGCACGGTACCCACAACGGACCCTGATTTTGGCTGCCCCAACCCTGGCGAGATAACACCTGAGTCTCTCAACTCTCCTATTCAAACCTTGAACAAAATAGGTGTTCTTTGCATAACGGGCAATCAGCCGAGCAAGCCGGCATGCCCCACCATTCCTCAGAACTTATTGTCTGATTTAAACAGCGCGCGCCAAGAGATTGGCCTCGCGACGCCCGATTATTCGAAAGCTTCAGCAAATTTCATAGCAGCTAAGAATGCCGCTCTTAAGGCACAGCCTAGAGCGAAGCTCTATTATGCTGCCCGAATGGTAGAGGCACAATACGACATGGCAATGGCCGGAAAGAGAATCCAAGATGGCAAGAATAGGGAACAAAGCACACTGAGAAAAATTAATGACTTTAAAAAACAATACCCCTCCTGTTTTGACTAAGTAGACGAGGCAAATAACTCACATCTGTAGACAGTCTCACCATTCATGAAAAATTCAGCCCGCCGCGCTACAGTGGCGGGCTGAACTCTGTGCCCCCAGGAACTGGGCGCGGCGCACGAGCAAGGAGCCACGATGATACAAGCCGTAACGCCCGCCCCGGCGAAGAGCACTGGGGGCACGAAAAAAGTGGGATTCATCAGCCTGGGGTGCCCCAAGGCGCTGGTGGACAGCGAGCGCATTCTGACCCAGCTGCGCGTGGAGGGCTACGAGGTGGCCCCCAGCTACGAGGACGCCGACGCAGTGATCGTGAACACCTGCGGCTTTATCACGCCGGCTGTGGAAGAGAGCCTGAACGCCATTGGCGAGGCGCTGGACGCCACCGGCAAGGTGATCGTGACCGGCTGCCTGGGCGAGCGCCCCGAGAAAATCATGGAGCGCCACCCCAAGGTGGCCGCCATTACCGGTAGTGAGGCCGTGGACGACGTGATGGGCCACGTGCGCGAACTGCTGCCCATCGAAACAGACGCCTTTACCGGCCTGCTGCCGGTGGCGGCCCCCGGCATGCGCCCCGAGCGCGAGGCCACGCGCCACGGCGACGTGTTCGCGCCCAGCGTGAAGCTCACCCCCCGCCACTACGCCTACGTGAAAATTGCCGAGGGCTGCAACCACACCTGCTCGTTCTGCATCATTCCCAAGCTGCGTGGCCTGCAGGTCTCGCGTGACGCGGGCGCGGTGCTGTACGAGGCGTTTCGCCTGATTGCGGGCGGCACCAAGGAACTCATGATCATCTCGCAGGACACCAGTGCCTACGGAGTGGACGTGCGTTACCGGGAAAGCGAATTCCAGGGCGAGGGAGTGCGCGCCCACCTGACCGATCTGGCCGCCAAGCTGGGCGAGATGGGCGCCTGGGTGCGCATGCACTACATCTACCCCTACCCGCATGTGGAGAAACTGGTGGAGCTGATGGCGCAGGGCAAGATCCTGCCCTATCTGGACGTGCCGCTGCAGCACGCCAGCCCCAGTGTGCTGCGGCGCATGCGCCGCCCCGGGGCCGGCAAGCAGCTGGACACCATCCGCCGCTGGCGCGAGATCTGCCCGGAGCTGGTCATCCGCTCCACCTTTATCGTGGGCTTTCCTGGCGAGACGGAAGCGGAGTTTCAGGAGCTGCTGCAATTTCTGGAAGACGCCCGCCTGGACCGCGTGGGGGCCTTTGCCTACTCCGACGTGGAAGAAGCCGACGCCAACCGGCTGGACGGCCCTGTGCCCGAGGAGGTCAAGCAGGAGCGCCTGGCCCGCTTCATGGCGGTGGCCCAGCGCATCAGCGCCGAGAAGCTGGCCGAGAAGGTGGGCCGCGTGATGGACGTGATCGTGGACGAGTTCAACGATGACGACGACGATCAGCCCGGCACCAAGCTGATTGGCCGCACCAAGGGCGACGCCCCGGGTATTGACGGGCAGGTGTACATGTACGCCGGGGACTTCGCCGGGCAGGTCAAGATTGGCGACATCGTGCGCGTGCGGATAGAGGACAGTGACGAGTACGACCTGTACGGCGAGGTCGTCGAGAGACCTGAGTGGAAGCCCAACGTGCCGCAGCTGGGGCATTTCGGGCGGCATTAGGGCATTAGGGGGCGTTTTCGCGTCCGGTCTAAGCGTCGAAGGGGCTAAGGGCCGAGAACAGCAGGGGCGCCGGAGCAGTCTTCTGGCGCCCCTGCCCTTTGCGCCACAGATCAGCACGCGCTGGCCGGGACGCGCAGGTATGCTGGCTGCACACCCCCTCTCCCCTGTTCCCAGGAGCGCACATGCGAAAGACCCGGCTCACGTGGACCCTGCTTGGCCTCGGCCTGAGCTCCTCGGCGGCGGCCTTCTGCGGCTTTTTTGTGGCCAAGGCCGACAGCAAGCTGTTTAACCGCACCAATCAGGTCATCATTGCGCGCGACGGCAACCGCAGCGTGTTCACGATGATGAACGACTATTCCGGCGACGTGAAGGACTTTGCCCGGATTGTGCCCATTCCGGTGGTGCCCCGGCGCGAGGACATCCGTATTGGCGATCCCAGCATCGTGCAGAAGCTGGACGCCTACAGTGCGCCCCGGCTGGTGGAATACTTCGACGAGAACCCCTGTGCGCCGCCGCCCCGGCCCATGCCGACCACGGCGACCACCTCGGCCCCCATGGAGGACCGCGCCGCCGCGCGCGCCCAGGCTCAGGGCGTGAAGATTGAAGCCAGCTATCAGGTGGGCGAATACGACATCCTGATTCTGAGCGCCCAGCAGCAGACCGGCCTGGCCGCCTACTTGCGCGGCGAGGGCTACCGGCTGCCTGCCGGCGCGGACGGAATGCTGGGAAGCTACATCAAGGGCGGCATGAAATTTTTCGTGGTGCGGGTGAACGTGGAGCGCTTCGAGAAAGCCGGGGGCGGCTTCCTGAATCCCATTGTGCTGTCGTACACCTCCGAGAAGTTCATGCTGCCCATTCGCCTGGGCACGCTGAATTCGCCGGGCGAACAGGACCTGACAGTGTATCTGCTCTCGCCGCAGGGGCGGGTGGAAACCAGCAACTACCGCACGGCGCCCATTCCCACGAACAAGGAGGTGCCGCTGCTGGTGAAAAATCAGTTCGGGCCCTTCTACCGCCACGTGTTCCGCCGGGCCTACGAACGCGAGGGCAAGAGTGTGGCCCTGCTGGAATACGCCTGGAACACCAACAACTGCGATCCCTGCTCCACCGAACCGCCCACCCCCGAGGAACTGCAGGCCGCCGGCGTGTTCTGGCGCCAGGAAGACGGCTGGGGCCGCCCCGCGCCGGTGCCCGCTGGCAGCGCCCCGCCCAGCGGTCCCGCCAAACCCGTGTACCTGACCCGGCTGCATGTGCGCTACACCGCCGCCACCTTTCCCCAGGACCTGCACTTCAAGGTCACGAAGAACCAAGGCACCTTCCAGGGTCGTTACATCCTGCGCCACCCCTACAAGGGAAGCGCGAATTGTCAGGCCATGAACACCTACCGCGCGGACCTGAAGCGCCGCGCCGAGGCCCAGGCGCAGACTCTGGCGAACCTGACCGGCTGGGACATCAACCACATCCGGCGGCGCATGGCGCAGGGCCAGTAGGCCCGGGGGACGGCGTTGTAAGAGTTTGCCCCGTAGACTTGCCCCCGTGAGCCCTGATCTTCTTCTCGTGGTGTTCGCCGGTCTGCTGGGCCTGCTGGTGGGCTCGTTTTCCAACGTGCTGATCTGGCGGCTGCCGCGCGGCGAGAACATCGCCTTTCCGCCCAGCCACTGCCCGCACTGCAACCACCGCCTGGGCGTGGCTGATCTGGTGCCGGTGGTCTCCTGGCTGGCCCTGCGGGGCAAGTGCCGGTACTGCGGGGCGCCCATCAAGGCGCGCTATCCGGTGGTGGAACTGCTGACCGGGGTGGGCTACGCCACGGTGGCCGCGCTGTTTCCCCCGCTGGTGGTCGGCTGGGGCGCCCTGGGGCTGATGGTGCTGCTGACGCTGCTGCTGGTGGGCAGCGCCATTGACCTGGACACCTACACCATTCCCGATGAACTGACGTTGCCCGGCGTGGCCCTGGGGCTGGCCTTTGGCGCCCTGAACGGGTGGTGGGGCACCTCTGCCCTGCCGGACTTCGCCGGGGCCGTGCAGGGCGCGCTGCTAGGCGCCGGGCTGCTGGTGGCCATCAACCAGTTCGGCTCGTGGGTGCTGCGGCGCCTGCGCGAGCGGCAGTTTCCCGAGTTTCCGCTGGGCTACCAGCAGATCAGTCTGGCGCTGCTGGCCGGGGCGTGGCTGGGCCCCTGGTGGGGCGCCGGGGTGGGCCTGCTCTCGGCGGGGGTGAATCTGGCTGCCCGGCGCGTGGTGCGCGTGCCCGAACTGCTGACGCTGGGGGGCCTGCTGATCAGCGTGACCCTGGGCAGCGCGGGTGTGGGCCCCGGCATGATCCTGATGGTGCAGGGCGCCCTGGCCGCGGCCGGGGCCGTGTCGCTGGTGTGCGGCGTGTACTGGTGGCTGCACTGGCGCCGCCACCGGGAAGACGACACCCCGGACGCCGACGCCGGAAGCGACGCCAGCGCCATGGGATTCGGGGACGTGAAACTGGCCGCCGTGATCGGCGCGTTCCTGGGCTGGGAGCGGCTGCTGGTGGCGGTGGTGGTGGCGGTGTTTGCCGGCGCCCTGTTCGGCCTGGTGCAGATGGCCGCGCGGCGCGAGAACCGGGTGAAGTTCGGCCCCTACCTGGCCCTGGGCGCTGTGGTGGCCCTGATCTGGGGCGGGCGCCTGGTGGCGGAGTACCGGGGAATGCTGGGGCTGTAGTGGTTGATGGTTGATCGTTGATGGGTGATGGACAGGGCGGGTGGTCCTCGGGGGCCACCTGCTTTTTTCGCCGTTGAGGGAGCTGGCCCATGTGCCACGCCCTGCCCCGTCCTTTCACCATCACCCTTCCATCATCACCTTTCCCCCCAACTGGTCAGACCAGTCCTCATGCGTTATACTCGGTTCAATTCCCGCTTTCCCAGAGGTGCCCATGACGCAGTCCGCCCCACCGGCCACCACCTCCGACCTGCAGGCGCTGTTTGAGCGTCAGCGGGCCCACCGCTGGACGGCGGCGCAGACCACCCCGGCGCAGCGGCAGGCGGTATTGCGCCGCCTGCACGACGCCATTCGCCGCCGCCGGACCGAGCTGGCCGACGCCCTGCGGCTGGACCTGGGCAAGAGCCGCGCCGAGGCCGAAATTACCGAGCTGCACCCGGTGCTCGAAGAGATTCAGCACGCCATTCGCCGCCTGCCGCGCTGGATGGCCACCCGGCGGGTAGACACCCCGGCGGTGCTGATTGGCGCGCGCAGTGAGATTCAGCCGCAGGCGCGTGGGGTGACCCTGGTGCTGAGCCCCTGGAACTACCCGGTGAATCTGGCGCTGGCGCCGCTGGTGGCCAGCCTCGCGGCGGGCAACACCGCAGTGCTCAAGCCCAGCGAAAAGGCCCCGAACGTGGCCCGCGCGCTGGCCGCGCTGCTCTCAGAGGTGTTCGAGACGCAGCTGGTGGCTGTGGTGCAGGGGGACGCCGACGTGGCCCGCGCCCTGACCGAACTGCCCTTCGACCACATCTTCTTTACTGGCAGCACCGCCGTAGGGCGCCACGTGATGCGCGCGGCGGCCCAGCACCTGACCAGCGTGACCCTGGAACTGGGCGGCAAGAGCCCGGCCCTGATGGACGCCAGCGCCGACCTGTATACCAGCGCCGAGCGGCTGGCCTGGGGCAAACTGCTGAACGCCGGGCAAACCTGCGTGGCCCCCGATTACGTGCTGGTGCCCGAGGCGCAGCGGGACGCGCTGCTGCTGGCGCTGGACGAGGTAATTGCCCGGCGCTACGGCGACCGCGCGTGGCTGCGCGCCGGCCCCGATTACGGCCGCATGGTGGACGCCGCCAGTGTGGAGCGCCTGGAACGCCTGACCCGCCAGAGTGTGCAGGCCGGCGCGCGGGTGGTGCGCGGCGGCGAATTCAGCCCGGCCGAGCGCTTTATTGCCCCCACCATCGTGACTGATGTGACGCCCGACATGCCGCTGATGCAAGAAGAACTGTTTGGCCCCGTACTGCCGGTGCTGACCTACCGCACCCTGGACGAGGCGCTGGCGCTGATTCGCCGCCTGGACCCCCCGCTGGCCCTGTACCTGTTCACGGGCGACGACGCGGTGACCCGCCGCGTGCAGCGCGAAACCACCAGCGGCGGCATGGTTGTGAACGGCACGGTGGTGCACCTCAGCAACCCGCACCTGCCCTTTGGCGGCGTGGGCGCCAGCGGCATGGGCTCGTACCACGGCGAACACGGCTTTCTGGCCTTCAGTCACCAGCGCGCGGTGCTGACCGAGCCCCGGCGCAGCCCGGTGCGCTTCACCTACCCCCCATACGGCCGCCCCGGGCCGCGCTTTGTGGCCTGGGCCCTGCGCCTGCTGGAACGCCAGAGTGGCCCCCGCGACTAGGCCGTGCAGGACCTGACGGCCGCCGTGACGGCCGGGGGCCGTTCCAGCCGCTTTGGTTCGGATAAAGCGCTGGCCCAGGTGGACGGACAAACTCTGCTCCAGCGGGTGTGTGCCAGCCTGCAGGGGTGCGCCGTTCGGTTGATTGTGGCTCCGGAAGGCCGGTACGCGGTGCCGGGCTGGCAGGTGGTCCCCGACACCCGCCCCGGCCAGGGCCCGCTGGCTGGCCTGGAAGCCGCCCTGCGCGCCGCCCCGCCCGGCTGGGTGGCCTTTGCCGGCGTGGACCTGCCCGATCTGACAGAGGCCCACTGGCAGGCCCTGTGGCTGGCCTGCACCGCAGAGGCCCGGAGCGTGCAGGCGCAGGACGCACAGGGACGCCCGCAACCGCTGGCGGCGCTGTACCACACGGGCCTCCTGCCCCGGGTGACCGCGCTGCTGGACAGCGGCGAGCGTCGGTTACGGCTGGCTGCCCCTCCAGAGAACACCGTCCTGATGCCAGGGCTGCCGCCCCTGCGCAATGTCAACACGCCTGCCGACCTGGGGCCGTAGAGAACTGACAATAAAAAAGCCGCCTCTCTGGGCGGTGATGTCCAGAACTATAGCGCCGTATGCGGGGGGCGTCAAGGCCATGCAGTGGGGCTGCGACTGTCCTTGATGGTCTCCGTGACCCGACCCGGCGTCTGTGCTGGCCCCTCATACGGACTGCCGTCCATTTCCGTACCATCCGGGAAGGAGCCGGATGTTCCCCGCCTTCGGCGCTGTTCCAGCCCAATTCCTGGACATCCGCATTTGTTCCTTCTTCCTCCGGGCGGAAAAATTCCGTAACATATTCCGGAATCCGTATCAGCCGTACTTGGCCTTGTGCTCCTTTTTCAGCCGGGCGTACTCCTCATTGGCCTCGGCCTCGTCCCACTTGGCCTTGAAGATGCGGGCGGATTCGGCCTTGACCGGGTCTTCGGGGGTGCGGGGCAGTTCGGGGCGGCCGTGGGCGCCGCTCCGGCCCTTTTTATCGGCGGGCACCGGGCCGTCGTACTTTTTGCCGCCCTTGTGGTTGGCATAGCGCCGCGAGCGGGTAAAACCCATCTGCAGGAATTTACGCGCCATGTCGGCGCCCACGAAGTCCCCGGCCTTCAGGTAGGCCAGGAACAGGGTGTAGATGGTCTCGCTGCTCTCGCGGGCCAGTTCTGGCGTGGCAAAGCGCCAGTGCGGCAGCAGTTCGCCCTTGTACGGTTGCACCAGCAGCACGCCCTGTTCCCCCACGCCCACCCGGTACAGCTCGGGGTGGGCGCGCAGGTCCAGCGTGCGGTAATCAAGGGAGTAATCGAATTTCGGCATAAAGGAGTGATGGTGGATGGTGGGCAGGTGATGAAGGACCGCCTTCGTCCATCCACCATCACCTACCATCCGCTCAATTCATCCGCTCGTCGTCCATCATGGCCTGCAGCATCCAGCGGATCTTGTCCACGGTGGCGGCGTAGCCGTTGTACAGGTCGGCCGTGGCGGGGTCGTTGGCGTCGTCCACGGTTTGCGAGTCGTCGCGGTAGCCCCGGCCCACGCGCGTCAGGTCCGCCACCAGATCGCTCACCTGGGTGCGGGCGTCGCGGACCGTCTCAGTGGGCACGGTCACGGTGCTGTAGCGCTCGATGTCGGCGGGCGCCGCGATAGGACTGCCACCCAGGGCCACGAGGCGCTCGGCCTGCTCGTCAATGGCGGGGAAGATCATGGCAATGAACTCGTCGTAGGCCAGATGCAGGTCGCGGAAGAAGCGCCCTCGAATGTCCCAGTGGTACTTCTTGAACTTCAGGTACAGGCTGATGGTGGTGGCGAGGTTGCGCTGCAGGGTCTCGGCCACCGTGCCGAATTCATCCTCGGTGAGGTAGGCGTGATCCACCAGGGCGTTGTTCGTGGCGTTCAGATGTGCGGCGTCGGCATTGGCGCGGCCGGTGGGCTGCCCCGCTGCCGGCTTACCGTCGCTGGGGGCCGCGCTCCGGCTCCCGCTCTCAGCCAGGGCGCCAGCACCCCGGTTGGCCCCCCGGGCGCCGCGCTCGCCCGCCTTCTGGCCGCTCTGGGCTTTCTTGCCGTCTGCACTCTTCTTGGTCATGGGGCCACCGTACCCCCACCCTCCGCCTCCGGCCTATACGGCGTTTCTTCACGCAAGCGTGAACAGCAGGCGCTGGCCGTCCACGCTCAGGGCCACCCGGCCCCCCTCCAGCCCCTCGGTCAGGTGCGCGCTGACCACCGCGCGGTTCAGGACCACCGCGCCCGGGCCAGTCATGGTGAGCCCCAGCGCGACGCACACGCGGGCCAGCAACTCGTCCACGGTGCCGGGCGCCGCCGCGACCGCCGCCTGCACGGCCGCAGTGGTCCGGTCATAGGCGGCGAGGTTGGCCGCCGCCAGCCCCGGCAGATCAGCGGTGGGTGCGCCGTGCCCGGGCAGGGTCACCTGCACGCCCGCCAGCGCCCCCAGCGCCGCCGCACTGGCCTTCTGGGCGGCCGAATCCGCGCAGAAGGTCAGGGGATGCTTGGCCAGCGCCTCCGGGCCAAACAGGGCGTCGGCGGCGTACAGCAGCTCCCCACAGCGAACCGCCACCATCTGCAGGGCGTGGCCCGGCACATCCAGCAGCTCCAGGGGCACGCCGCCCAGAATCAGGGGCCCGGTGCCCGGCAGGGGGCGCGCCGGACTGGCCGGGGCCAGCAGGAACTTGGTCTGCAGTTCCCGGGGGGGCCGGGCCCCGAACAGCCCCAGCGGTTCCAGCATCGGGTGGGCGATGATGGCCGCTTCCAGCGGCGGCGCCCAGACCTCCAGGTCAGGCCAGCGCCGCAGGACAGTGGTGTTGCCGCCGTGGTGGTCGGCGTGGCTGTGGGTGTTCAGCACGGCGGTGGGCCGCAGCCCCGCGCCGTCCAGCGCCCGCAGCAGCTTGCGGGCGTGGCCCTCGTCCAGGCCGGTGTCCACCAGCAGGGCGCCGCCCTGGCCGTCTTCAAGCACCACACTGTTCACCGCGCCCGGCAGATACCACGCACCAGGCACCAGAGGCTGCAGGGTCATGCCTGCAGGGTAGCGCCCGGCCGCGCTGGGGGCCTCAACCTCAGCACCAGCCGGCCGGCCGCTGGGCTACGGTGAAACCTATGGCCGTTTTGCTCGTTCCTCTTCTGGCCGCACACGCCTTGGCCACCGCTGGGCTGTGGGTGTGCGGCGCGTGGCTGTGCCTGGCCCCGTGGGTGGAATGGCGCTCCCGGGCTGCCTGGCGGCCCCGTTTTCCTGGCCTGGTGCCGCTCATCTCTCCGCTGTTGCCAGCTGCGCTTCTCTGCTGCTGTGCAGGTCTGCGTCAGATCACCAGCAGTGTCTTGGCACTGCTGTCTCATCCAGGGGCTGCGGCGGCCTCGCCCACTGTCTTCTTCCTGGGCTGCGCCCTGCTTGTGGCCAGCGTGGCGCTGCACTGGTGGCAGTACCGTGAACCCTCTGTGGGCCATTGGCTGGGTCTGCGGTCCTGACTGTACAGGCAATCCCCTTCCCGGCCCCGGAGACTTGATCCACGCGCCCCCGGTCCAGGTGTAGGCTGCCGGTCATGGCCTCCGGCGAACGCAGCCCGTTCATGACATGGTTTCTGGAAACCAATCAACCTGAACCCCAGGGCTTTTACGAAGAAGAGCAGCAGGTGGCCGCCCAGCACCACACCCAGCCGTGGTGGAAGGTGATGTGCCTGACCGGCGTGGACTACTTTTCCACCCTGGGCTATCAGCCCGGAATTGCCGCGCTGGCGGCCGGGGCCCTGTCGCCCATTGCCACGCTGGTGCTGGTGCTGGTCACCCTGTTTGGCGCGCTGCCCATGTACCGCCGAGTGGCGGAGGAAAGCCCGCACGGCGACGGCAGTCTGTCCATGCTGGAGCGGCTGCTGAGCTACTGGCCCAGCAAGATTCTGGTTCTGATCCTGATTGGCTTTGTGGCCACCGGGTTCGTGATCACCATCACCCTGTCGGCTGCCGACGCCACCGCCCACCTGATTGAAAACCCGCTGCTGCACGAGGCGCTTGAAGGCCGGCAGGTGGGCGTGACGCTGGTGCTGCTGGCACTGCTGGGGGCCGTGTTCCTGAAAGGCTTCAAGGAAGCGGTGGGCATTGCCGTGGGCATCGTGGTGCTGTACCTGGGCCTGAGCGTGGTGGTGGCGGGCAGCGGCCTGCTGGAGATTCTGCGCCAGCCAGAGCTGCTGAGCGGCTGGTGGGGCGCGCTGGGGCAGGCGTACGTATCGCCGCTGGCCATCATCGGCGCGGCGCTGCTGGTCTTTCCGGCGCTGGCGCTGGGTCTGTCGGGTTTTGAAACCGGCGTGGTGGTGATGCCGCTGGTCAAGGGCGACCCGGACGACAAACCGGCCAAGCCCCTGGGCCGCATCCGCAATGCCAAGAAACTGCTGACCAGCGCCGCCCTGATCATGTCGGTGATGCTGCTGGCGTCCTCGGTGGTGACCACGCTGCTCATCCCCCGGCACGAGTTCTGGGCCGCCACCAGCGTCACCAAGGCGGTCAGCAGCGCCGATCTGGAGCGCGGGCGCGCCGTGGTGAACGTGCCGCTGGACCACCCCACCCGCCCACGCGACATCTACAGCCTGCAGGTACCCCCGGGGCGCACCGGCACCTTTACCCTGCAGGCGAACACGGTGGGCGGCCCCGTGCCCCTGACCGTGACTGTGACCCCGGCTGGCCCCACCGCCACCGTGAAGGTGGACACCCCGCCCGGCAAGGCCAACGGGCGCGCGCTGGCGTTCCTGGCCCACGACCGCTTCGGTGAGGGCTTTGGCACCCTGTACGACGTCTCGACCATCCTGATTCTGTGGTTTGCCGGGGCCTCGGCCATGGCGGGGCTGCTGAACATCGTGCCGCGCTACCTGCCCCGCTACGGCATGGCCCCGGACTGGGCGCGCGCCACCCGGCCCCTGGTGCTGCTGTTTATTGGCATCAGCGCGCTGGTGACCATTCTGTTCAGGGCCAACGTGGACGCCCAGGCTGGGGCCTACGCCACGGGCGTGCTGGCCCTGATGACCTCGGCGGCCGTGGCAGTGTTCCTGACCGAACTGCGCCGGGGCCACCGCGCCGCTGCGGCGGCCTTTGCGCTGGTGAGCGCCGTGTTCATCTACACCAGTGTGGTCACGGTGCGCGAGCGCCCAGAAGGCCTGTACATCGCCCTGCTGTTTATCGGGGCCATTCTGGCCGTCAGCGTGGCCTCGCGCATCGGGCGCAGCACCGAGCTGCGGGTGCAGCGCGTGAAGCTGGACGACACTGCCCTGGCCATGCTGCAGGAGGTGGGCGCCCGGGGCCTGCCGGTGCGCTTTATCGCCAACCATCTGGACGAGGGCAACGATCTGGAGTACCGCGAAAAGGCCCTGGACGTTCGTCTGGGCAATCACCTGAGCCCCGGCGAGGCCGCGCTGTTTCTGGAGGTGGCCATCCGGGACGCCAGCGACTTCAGCACGGCCGTAAACGTCACGGGCGTGCGGGTGGGCAGCCACCTGATTCTGCGCGCCACCGGCTCCAGCGTGCCCAATACCCTGGCCGCCGTGCTGCTGCATGTGCGCGACCTGACCGGCGTGCCGCCCCACGTGTATTTCGAATGGAGCACCAAGGGCCCGGCCGTCAACGCCCTGCGCTTCCTGCTGGCGGGCGAGGGCGACATTCCGCCCCTCACCCACGAGATTCTGCGGGTGGCCGAGCGCGAAGAGGCCCGCCGCCCCCGCGTGCATGTGGGAGAGTAAGACGGCTTCCGAACAATGCCGCCACGTGTTCCGGCATTGTTCCGGCCGGAGGGACTCGCAGAGCTGCGCAGCAGAGCAGGAAAGAATCCGGATGTCCGGGAACTGGACTGGAACAGCGCCGGAGGCGGGGAACATCCCCCTTCTCCCCGGATGTGACGCACATGGACGGCCGTCCGTCTAAGTCCCGGCTGCTCCGCGCCGTCCCGTCAGGGGAAACGGTGCGGGGTCTGCGGCCCCCCCAGGGTGTAGCCTGCCCGGCGTGAGCGCCGCTCCTGTTCCCTTTCGCCCCTCCAGTGCCCAGCTGGGCCTGATTGGGGCGAATTTTCTGATGTGGGGCGGCTTCTTTGCGGTGATTCCCCTGGTCACGGTGCACTTCAGCGGGCCCGGGGGGCTGGGCTGGTCGGCGGCCAGCGTGGGGCTGGTGCTGGGCCTGCGCCAGCTGACCCAGCAGGGCCTGACCGTGTTTGGCGGCGCGTGGTCTGACCGCCTGGGGCCCAGGCCCCTGATTCTGTGGGGCTGCGCGCTGCGCACGCTGGGCTTTGCCTGGATGGGCTTTGCTGAGACGCTGCCCGAACTGCTGGCCGCCGCGCTGCTGGCCGGCGTGGGCGGCGGGCTGTTCGACGCCCCCAAGAGCGCCGCCATCACCCAGGTCACCCGGCCCGAGCACCACACCCGCATGTTCAGCCTGACCAGCCTCTCGGGCAACGCGGGCATGGTCACCGGGCCCCTGCTGGGCGCGCTGCTGCTGGGGCTGGGCTTCCGCACCGCCGCCCTGGTGGCGGCCAGCGTGTATGTGCTGGCCGGGGCCGTGCTGGCCCTCACCCTGCCCGGGCTGCGGCCTGCCGCGCAACCCGGCAGCCGCCTGGGGGGGCTGCGGGAAGCCGCCCAGGACGTGCCCTTCCGGCGCTTTACCCTGGTCCTGATCGGCTATTTCATCCTCAGCACGCAGATCAACGTGGCCGTGACCCTCAAGGCGGTCTCGCTGGCCGGGCCCGGGGCCACCGGCCCGCTGTATGGCCTGTCGGCGGGGCTGGCCGTGCTGCTGCAGTACCCGCTGCTGCGCCTGACCGAACGCCACCTGTCCACCCGCACCGCCCTGGTGGGCGCCGTGAGCCTGGTGGGCCTGAGCCTGGGCCTGATGAGCCTGGCCCACACCTTCGGGGCCCTGCTGGCCTGCGTGGCCCTGTACAGCCTGGGCACCATGATCGTGTATCCCACCCAGCAGACCCTGACCGCACGCTTTGCGCCGCCCGAGCGGGTGGGCAGTTACTTTGGGTTTGCGGCCATTTCCCTGGGCGCCGGCGGCGCCGTGGGCAGCGTGCTGGGCGGCGCCCTGGTGGACGCGGGCGCCGCTGCTGGCCTGCCGGCCCTGCCCTGGCTGGTGCTGGCCGCCATCGGCGCGCTGAGTGCCCTGGGCCTGCGCTGGGCGCTGCGCGGCCTGGAGACGCTGCCGGAGCGGGGCTGAAGACAGACGCCAGCCCCACGCGGTGCGAAAGCGGTTCTATGCGGGCTGGCACAGCGGCGCAAATATATAGGGGAGCAAAGAAGTGGACGGCCCGGCGTGAAGTTGATCAGCCGGACCACCCGCAGTGCGTCATACGGACTGCCGTCCATTTCCGTAACATCCAGGAAAGAGCCGGATGTTCCCCGCCTTCGGCGCTGTTCCAGCCCAATTCCCGGAAATCCGCACCTTTCCTGCTCTGCTGCGCAGCTCTTCGAGTCCCTCCGGTCGAAAAAATTCCGTAACACATTACGGAATTTTTCGGAAGCCGTATCATACGGTCTGCCGTCTGTTCCGCCGACCCATCGGAACAGAGCCGATGTGCCGACGCCCCGCCCGGAGAGACGGGTTTCTCCTGCTCGCCCTGCGAAGCCGCTCTCCGAGGCCACTCGGATGGAATCGCTGACAAAAGCGATGGAGTCGGAGTTTGTGTCACACGCCAAACCGCCCCCGCTGAGGTGCGGGGGCGGCCAGAAAGCGGCTCAGGGCCTGGAACGGAAGGGGTCCAGGCTCAGGGTGGGCGCGCGTTGCAGGGCCTGCACCCCGGCCTGCAGCAGGGCGTCGGTGCCCTGGGTCAGCAGGCGCAGTTCGGCCTCGCCCTGCGCCCGCGCCTCATCTGGCTGGATGCTCTGGGGGTAAGGCGTGCCGTCGGGCTTGGCGTAGTTCAGGATGGTCAGCTGCACGGCGCCCTCGCCGGCCTGCCACACGCGGGTGGCGGTGTTGCCCACCCCGGCCGTTTCCTCACCGATCACCGGGCCACGCCGGGCGTACTGCATCTCGAAGGCAAAGAATTCGCTGCACGAGGCGCTGCCGCTGTCCACCAGCACCGCCACCGGGCCGGCCCACAGGTTGGGGTTGCGCACGCTGCCCAGCAGCTGCCCGCCCTCCACGCGCGTGCCCCGGCTGACCACGGTGCGCGCGTTGCCGTCCGGGCTGCGCGCCACCCGGGTCAGGCTGGGCACAAAGGCGCTCACGGCGCTGTCGCACTCGCTCAGGCTGCCCCCACCGTTGCCGCGCAGGTCCACGATCAGGCCACTGGCGCCCCGGGCCTGGGCCTGCCCCACCAGATCGTGCACGCCCTGGGCCACGCCCCCGCCCGACAGAAAGGTGGGAATGCGCAGCACTGCCACCTCGCTGCTGCCGGCCCCCGGCACAAAGCTCAGGCGCGGCAGGTCACGGGTGCTGCTCTCGCGGGCGGTGACCGTCACCGTCAGCGGCTGGCCCTGACGCTCGGCGCCCAGGGTGATGGTGCGGCCTTCTTCACGGGCGCGGCGCAGGTCCTCATACACATACGGCTGGCCGTTGAGGGTCAGCAGCACGTCGCCCCGGCGCAGCCCCGCCTCGGCGGCCACGCTGCCGGGCACCACCTCGGTCACCACCCGGTTCTGGCCGTCCAGGCGCGCCAGTTTCACGCCAAACTGCAGGCGGTTGCCCCCTGTGACGCTGGCCACGAATTCCTGGTAATCCTCGGGGGTCTGGAAAAAGGAGTGGTCGTCGCCCAGGGCCGTCAGCTCGGCTTCCAGGACCGGGTAGGCCTTGGCTTCGTCGCAGGTGGTGGGACTGGGCGCACACACGGCGTCCAGTCGCGCCTGATACTCGCGCGTCAGGGCCTCGCGGTCCACGGTGGACAGGCCGCCGTATTCGGTCTGAATCAGCAGGTTCACCCGGTTAAAAACGGCCTGCGCGGGCGACACCACGCCCTGCGCCGCTGCCCCAGGCAACAGAGACGCCCCCAGCAGCAGCGCGGCCAGACCCGGCGCACGCGCGGCGCGAAGGAGCAGGGAAGCAGGCCGGACCGGGCGGGGCGGCATCTGGGAGGCAGGGGCACTCATTGGTCCCCCTATTCTGCGCCGGGCAGATGGGAATTTGGTGGGGCACAATTGCAACGTTCATCACAGGAAGCGCGCACCCACACGCGCTTTTTCCAGGCCTAGCCCAGGGGCGAGCGCTGGTACAGCTCTACCAGGCGCCGCAGAAACTGCAGGCCCGGTTTCAGGCTGCTGGCCTGCACCCATTCGTCGGTGCGGTGGGCGTTGCCGCCCCGGTACACGCCCACGGCCACGGCGGGCAGGCCGTGGGGCACCGCCGCGTTGGCATCGGTGCTGCTGGAAGCCACGCGGATGTCCAGGCGGCCTTCGCGGGCGGCCTCGCGCACCAGGGGCAGCAGGGGCTCGCTGCGCAGGTCGCCGCCGGGGCGGTCGCCCACCCGTTCCAGGTGCACCCGCACGCCAGCTTCCCGCGCCGCCGCGTGCAGCGCCGAGACGGCCCGGCTGTCCAGGTCCGAGAGCACCCCGGCGTCCAGCGAGCGCAGGTCCAGCAGCAGTTCGGCCGTGCCCGCAATGGAGTTGACGCTGGTGCCGCCCCCGGCCACCCCCACATTCAGCGTGGTGCGCGGGCTGAGCGGCAGGTGCAGGGCGTACAGCGCGCTGATAGCGCGGCCCAGGGCATGCAGCGCGCTGGGGCCCTGGTCGCCCCAGGAGTGTCCGCCGGGGCCGGTGAACACCGCGCGGTAGCGCCGCACCCCCACCGCGCGGGTGACCGCAATGCCCAGGTAACCGTCCACCGCCACAAACGCCCCCAGCGCCGCGCGGTGCCCGGCCAGCAGGTGCTTGGCGCCGCGCAGGTCGCCCAGCCCTTCCTCGCCCACGTTGGCGGCCACCCACAGCGGGCGGCGCAGCACCCCTGCGCCCCCGCGCAGATCGCGCAGCAAGGCAGTCACCACCGCGAGGCTGGCGCTGTTGTCGCCCACCCCGGGGCCAATCAGGCGCCCGCCTTCCTCGCGCACCGTCACGTCGGTGCCGGCCTCGAACACCGTGTCCAGGTGCGCGGCCAGCAGCAGGGCCGGGCGGCCCTCGGTGCCCGCAGGGGTCAGGCGGGTGAGCACGTTGCCGGCCTCGTCACGCTCGGTGGCGTACCCCAGCTCGGCCCACAACCCCGAGATCAGGTCCGCCCGCGTTCCTTCGGCAAAGGTGGGCGCGGGCGTCTGGGCAATGCGGGTGAGGTACGACAGAGGCATTGCGGGCCATTGTAGTGGGCTGTGCGGGGCGGTGCGCGCAGGCCACCGGGGTGCATGGGCAGCACAACAAGGGGCGGCGCGCGGCTTTCTCACCGCGCACCGCCTCCCGGGCCCTGCTTACCGTCTGAGCATGCGGCTGCCAATCATGCCGGCCAGCCCCACCAATCCGGCCTTGACCAGCGGGCTGCTGAGCATGCCACCCGAGGCAAAGGCCGCTTCCAGGGGGCTTTTGCCGTTCTGCGCCGGGGCCTGGGCGGTGCGGGTGTAGGCGTCAATCAGGTCGTTGTCGTCGTCATAGCGCACGTTCTGCACCGGGTTGGCGGGGCTGCGCACAATGGCGTCGCCCATCTGCTGGCGCTCCTGCGGGCTCATCTGCCCGAAGTACTCGCGCATGATCTGGTCGCGCTCCTGCGGCGAGGCGTTGTCCAGGTAGTCGCGGATGTACGCGGCGGCTTCCTGGGGGCTCACCTGCCCGTCGGCGTTGGTGTCGCGGGGGTCCAGGCGGGCCATCTGTTCGTGCCGGTCACGTTGCTGAAAAAACATGGAAAACCTCCTGTCAATAAGGGGGACGCGGCGCGCCCAGGCCCAGTGCCCGGGGCCGCCACAGTCCTGTCAAGGAACGGCCCCACCCTACGAAGCCCGGCACCCGCGCGCGTGAGGGGGGCCTTCAGCAGAGTTGAGGAAGGGAGCCGGGTGGCCGGGTGGCTGCCTCATGCGGCCCAGTGGCCCTGTCAAGCCCCGCCCTTCCCGCGCACCGCCTCCTGCGCCCCGCTTTCCCCACTTCCAAGCTTTTGGGACAATCCCCCGCCCCGCGCTCCGCTACAGTCGGCGCCATATGCGCTCACTGGTGCTGATTGGTCACGGCTCTCACCTGAACGGGGAATCGGCAGTGGCGGTCTACCGCTACGCGGAACTGCTGCGGGCCCGGGGCCTGTTTGACGAGGTGATCGAGGGCTACTGGAAAGAGGAACCGTCCTTGCGGCAGGTGCTGAAAACCACAGCCAGCACGGATGTCACGGTAATTCCCATGTTCATCTCGGAGGGGTATTTCACCGAAACGGTGATTCCGCGCGAGATGGGGCTGGGCCACCAGGGGCCGGTGCCCCAGGGCGGCATTGCCCGCGTGATCGGCGGGCGCACGGTGCGCTACACGCTGCCCTACGGCGTGCACCCCGGCATGCGCGAGGTGATTCTGGCCCGCGCCCGCGAGGTCCTGCCCGACGCCAGCCCCCAGGACACCGCGCTGATTGTGCTGGGCCACGGCACCACGCGCAACGAGAACAGCAACAAGGTGATCTACCAGAATGCCGAGGTGCTGCGCGCCAGCGGCCACTTTGCCGAGGTCCACGCCCTGTTTCTGGACGAGGACCCCAAGGTGGGCACGTGGCCGGACGTGGTGCGCGCCCCGCGCGTGGTGGTGGTGCCCTTTTTTGCCAGTGAAGGCTGGCACACCCTGGAAACCATTCCCGAGGACATGGGCCTGAGCGGCACCGTGACCGAGTTCCCGGACAATCCCCACGGCGCGCAGCAGGTCTATTACGCGAGGCCCGTGGGTACCCACGCGGCGGTGGCCGACGTGATTGTGCAGCTGGCCGAGGAAGCCCACGGCGCCGGGGATCAGGGCGACCATGAGCGGGGCCACGAAGCCGCGTGGCAGGCGTTCATGGACCGCGCCCGCCGGGGCCTGCGGGTGGGCGAAGCCGTGATTACCCCGGAACTGGGCGTGTTCGAGCTGCGCCACATGCTGGACGAGGGCCTGCCGGGCGGCGAACTGACCACCCTGGTCACGCCCGAGGGGGTGCGCGACCGCGTGCGCTTTACCGACGGCGGCGAGCACCGCCCGGTCCACACCCTGCGCAACCTGCCGCGCGGCTGGCGCGCCGTGCTGAACGAGGCTGATCTGCGCCGCGCCGTGCATTACCTGTACCCGGCGGTGGTGGAAGAAACGTACGCCCATTCCTGTCACGCCCTGCGCCATACCCCCTGGCCCACCACCGCGCGGCGCCAGACTGGTATTTACGCCAAGGTGCAGCGCGCCACGCCCGCACAGGTGGAACACGTGGCCCAGGAGATCTGCAGCGGCTGCCTGCGCACTCGCCTGTGGGCCGGCGAGCGCCTGACCCATTCCTTCCTGGACGGCGTGCCCGGCGGCCTGCCCTGCGCCGAAGCCTGCACCTACGTGGTGGCCGAGGTGCGCGAGGAAGTGAGCGGCAAACGCGGCGCGGGCAGCGGCCACAGCCACGACCACTGATACGGATTCCGAACCATTCCGTAAGCGCATGACGGAGTGTTTCCGACTGGAGAGATTCGCAGAACTACGCCGCAGAGCAGGAACAAATGCGGATCTCTGGGCATTGGGCTGGAACAGTGCCGAGGCGGGGACCATCTCCCTTCTTCCCCGATGTTTCAGAAATGGACCGCCGTCCGTGTGAGGGTGATCAGCGCACGCCACCGGCACCCCTTGCACAGAAGTGACGGCGCCGTGCTTGCGGTTCAGTTCTCCCCAGCCGGCCATCCCAGAACCAGTGCGGCCCCTGCCAGATGGTCAGGGGCCGCACTCTTTATTCAAATTACAGCGAGATCAAGAAGGGGTCTTCCAGGCTCTCGGCAATGAAGCGCACGAAGCGCGCGGCGTCGGCACCGTCAATCAGGCGGTGGTCGTAGGTGAGCGAGAGGGGCAGCATGTTGCGCGGCTCGAAGGTGCCCGTTTCCTTGTTCCACACGGGCTCCATGCCCCCGCGCGAGACACCCAGGATGGCCACCTCGGGGCTGTTCACAATGGGCGTGAAGGCGTGCCCGCCAATGCCGCCCAGGTTGGAGATGGTGAAGGTGGCACCCTGCATCTCGTCGGGCTTGAGCTTGCGCTCGCGGGCGCGGCCGGCCAGCTCTGAGAGTTCCAGCACCAGGTCGGTGATGCTCTTGCGGTCGGCGTCCTTGACCACCGGCACCAGCAGGCCCACGGGGGTATCCACCGCCACGCCGATATTCACGTAGTCCTTGAAGATGACCTGATTGTTCTCCAGGTCCAGGCTGGCGCCGAACTTGGGGAACTTGCGCAGGGCATTCGCCACCACCTTCATCAGGATGTGGGTCATGGTGAGCTTGCCGCCCGCCTTTTCCACCCGGGCGCCGTAGCGCTTGCGCACCTCTTCCATCACGGTCACATCGGCCTTGTCAAAGTGCGTGACCATGGGAATCTGCGTGCTGGCCGTCATGGAGCGCACGGTGGCCTTGCGGATGCCGCTCATGTCCTCGCGGGTCACGGGGCCCCACTTGGCAAAGTCGGGCAGGGGTGCGGCGGCCGTGACCGGTGCAGCGGCGGCAACAGCAGCCGGCGCAGCGCCAGTCGCATCCACCGGGGCCGGCGCGGCCCCGGTGGGTGCACCGCCGGTGCGGCGCACGTCTTCCTCGCTGATGCGGCCGGCGATGCCACTGCCCTGCACCCCGCGCAGGTCCACGCCCAGTTCACGGGCCAGTCGGCGCACGCTGGGCGCCGCCGGAATGATGGGGCGGCCATCGTAACTCTGGGTGTTATAGGGCCGCTCGGCGCCGGGGGCCTGGGTGGGCGGGTGGGCGCGTTCCGGGGACACGCTGGCCGCGCCCGGGGGCCGGGGGACCTGGGTGCTGAGGCTGGACACGTCCGGCGCGGCGGCAGACGCCGGGGCCGGGGTGCCGGGGGCCGCCGCTGACGCCGCCGTACTGGCCCCGCCGCCCAGGGTGGCGATCACACCGCCCACCTTCACCGTATCGCCCACCTTCACGTTCACGCTCTGCACGGTGCCCCCTGCACTCGCGGGCACCTCCACCACGGCCTTGTCGGTCTCGATCTCGATGACAGGCTGGCCCTCTTTCACGCTGTCGCCGGGCTTGACCAGCACCGTGACCACCGTGCCCTGCTCAATGTTGTCGCCCACATCCGGCAGGGTGATGGCGGTGGATGATGGCTGGTTGCCCGTTGATGGAGCAGGGGCCGCCTGCGCCTTCTGGCTTTCCAGCTGGGCCGCTGCCACGCGGTTGGCGGTGGCAGGATCGCTGGCAGTGGCCGGGGCATCCGGCTCGGCGGAGGGGGTGCCGGGGGCCGGGGTCTGCCCGGCGCTGGCCTCGGTGCCTGTGCTGGCCGCAGCGCCCAGGGTGGCAATCACGCCGCCCACCTTCACGGTGTCGCCCACCTGCACGTTCACAGCCGCCACGGTCCCGCCGCTCTCGGCCGGCACCTCCACAACCGCCTTGTCCGTTTCAATCTCAATGATGGGCTGCCCGGCCGTGACCGTATCGCCCGCTTTCACCAGCACAGTCACCACGGTGCCCTGCTCGATATTGTCGCCCACATCGGGGAGTTTCAGTTCTGTGGTCATATGTTCTCCTTCGGAGAATGTAGAAAGTTGATGGTTGAATGTTGATGGTTGACAGTTCTTTCTATCAACCGTCAACCATTCACCATCACCGCAAGACCGGCGCTTCGCGTTCGGGGTCAATGCCGAAGTCGGCAATGGCGCTGGCCACCACCTCGCCCTTCACCTTGCCGTCGCGCTGCAGCGCGTACAGGGTGGCCAGCACAATGTGGCGGGCGTCCACCTCGAAGAAGTCGCGTAGTTCCTCGCGGGCCTCGCTGCGGCCAAAGCCGTCGGTGCCCAGGGTCCACAGCTTGCGGTCCAAGTGGCCGTTCAGACCGTCGGCGCCCAGCTTCACGTAGTCACTGACGGAGATCAGGACGCCAGGGGCGTTCTCCTTGGTCAATTGCGAGGCCACGTAGGACACGCGGGGTTCCTGGGTGGGGTGCAGCATGTTGTGGCGCTGCGCCAGCAGGGCGTCCTGATGCAGTTCCTTGTAGCTGGTCACGGACCACAGGTCGGCCGCCACGCCGTACTTCTCCAGCGTGGTCACAGCCGCCTGCGCGGCGCCCATGGCCGGGCCGCCCGCCAGCAGCTGCGCGCGCAGCTTGGCCTTGGTGTTGCCCGACTTCTGGTAGCGGTACAGGCCGCGGATGATGCCCTCGCGGATCTCCTCGTGACTGCGGCCGTCGGCGGGCATGGCGGGCTGCAGTTCGTTCTCGTTGTCAATGGTGACGTAGTAGAACTCGTCCATACCGTCCACGTACATCCGCTGAATACCGTGCTCGATGATCACCGCCAGCTCGTAGGCAAACGCGGGGTCGTAGGTTCTGAGGTTGGGCACCACATACGCCTGCAGGTGGCTGTTGCCGTCCTGGTGCTGCAACCCTTCCCCGGCCAGAGTGGTGCGCCCGGCGGTGGCGCCCAGAATGAAGCCACGCGCGCGCTGGTCGGCGGCGGCCCACACGAGGTCACCCACGCGCTGCATGCCGAACATGGAGTACAGCACGAAGAAGGGAATGGTGGGCACGCCGTGGTTGGCGTAGGCCGTGCCCGCGGCAATCCAGGACGCCATGGCGCCGTCTTCGGTGATGCCCTCTTCCAGCATCTGGCCGTCCACGCTTTCCTTGTAGGCCATCAGGCTGCCGGAGTCCACGGGGGTGTAGGTCTGACCGCGCGGGCTGTAGATGCCGATGCGGGGCACGAGGGCGTCCATGCCGAAGGTGCGGGCCTCGTCGGGCACGATGGGCACGATCAGCTTGCCAATTTCCTTGTCGCGCAGCAGCTTGGAGATGATCTGCACGGCGGCCATGGTGGTGCTGACCTGCCGGTCGCCGCTGCCCTTGGCAAATTCCTCGTAGAACTCGCCGTTGGGAATCGTGGGGTGCGGGTACTCCACCTTGCGGGCCGGAACGGGGCCGCCCAGCGCGGCGCGGCGTTCCAGGGCGTACTTCACTTCCGGGCTGTCAGGGCCCGGGTGGTAGTACGCCATGTGCTCCACCTGCTCGTCGGTCAGGGGCAGTTCCAGCAGGTCACGCAGGTTCTTCAGGGTCGAGAAATCCAGCTTCTTGACCTGGTGGGCCACGTTGCGGGCCTGCGCACTCTCGCCCAGGCCGTAGCCCTTGATGGTGCGCGGAATGATGATGGTGGGGCTGCCCTGATGCTCGGTGGCGGCCTTGTACGCGGCGTAGATCTTGTGCACGTCGTGCCCGCCGCGGTTCAGCAATTCCAGGTCGGCGTCGCTCCAGTCTTCAATCAGGGCCTTGAGTTCCGGTGTGTTAAAGAACTTCTCGCGCAGCTCCTTACCGCCAAACGCGGCGTAGCGCTGAGACTCACCGTCCACCAGCAACTCGAAGCGCTTGACGATGTGGCCGTTGTAGTCCTTGGCCAGCAGCTCGTCCCACTTGCCGTCCCAGATGACCTTGATGACGTTCCAGCCCGCGCCGCGGAAGAGCGCCTCGAACTCCTGAATAACCTTGGAGTTGGCGCGCACCGGGCCGTCGAGACGCTGCAGGTTGGCGTTCAGCACGAAAATCAGGTTGTCCAGGTTCTCGTAGGAGGCAAAGCGGATCGCGCCGATACTTTGCGGCTCGTCCATCTCGCCGTCACCCAGGAAGGCCCAGACCTTGGCGTCGCCCTTGGGCTTCAGACCGCGGTTTTCCAGGTACTTGATGAAGCGCGCCTGGTAGATGGCCTGAATGGGCCCCAGGCCCATGCTGACGGTGGGGAATTCCCAGTAGTCCGGCATCAGCCAGGGGTGGGGGTAGCTGGACAGGCCCTCGCCGTCGGCCTGCAGCTCGCGCCGGAAACGGTTCATGCGGCCCTCGTCCCAGCGGCCTTCCAGGAACGAGCGGGCGTACACGCCGGGCGAGGCGTGGCCCTGGTAGAACACGAGGTCGCGGTCCTGCCCGGCGCCGTGGCCCCGGAAGAAGTGGTTGAAACCCACCTCCAGCAGCTCGGCCGCACTGGCGTAGGTGCTGAGGTGGCCGCCAATGCCGTCACTCTTCTTGTTGGCCTTGATGACCATGACCACCGCGTTCCAGCGGATGATGTTGCGGATCTTGCGCTCCAACTCCACATCGCCGGGGTACTCAGGCTGGGCCTCGACATCAATGGTGTTGATGTAGGGGGTGTTCTGCTTAAAGGTGATGGGCGCGCCGTGAAAGTAGGCGTAGTGGTCAAGCTCTTCCAGCAGCTCGGCGGCGCGGTTGTCCCCGGCATCAGCAAACACGTACGCCAGCGAGTCCAGCCACTCCTGGGTTTCCACGCTGTTGAGCTGTTGCCGCTCCTGCGCGTTCATGGCCGCGCGGGGCGGCCGGTTCGGGGGCGTTTTGGTCATAGGACTTCAGCATAGGCCGCGCATTTGCCCACTTCCAACAGCGCCAGGGCGGGGGATTCACCACTGGCGCGCGTGAATGTCTCGCAGCGGCGCGGCCCGCCGCCTCAGCGTGGCTGCCCCTTGGGCCTTTCTTCATGCTGGAGAGCAGCCGGGGCGGGATGCTGGGCCGCATGGTTACCCTCTACCATTCCGTCCGCACCCGGCAGCCCTCGGTGATGATGACGGCTGGCCCCATCCTGCAGTACTGCCCAGCCTGCGGGTTTCTCCCTCACACGCCGTTTCTGTATCACGGCAGCCGCTACGGGCACGTGGGCGGCTTTGGATGCGGGGGCTGCGGCGCCCGGGTGAATATGGTGGACCGCGACTGCTACCCCCCGGTGCAGTATTTCGCCCGCCAGCGTGAAGGTGGTCCCGCCGCCACCCAGACCATCCTGTACGAGGACCTGTACCGCATCAATGAACCGGACTTCCGGCGGGTGGAGCGCTGGACCGGCCTGAGCCTGCTAAACCCCGAAGGCGACAGACAAATGGACTTTGAGGGGGTGGTGGCCCGCGTGGCCGGGGAAGTGGCCCGGCGCGGGCTGCTCCTTCAGACGGCGACCCCTCTGCTGCCGTTCGTGACCTGGGTGCCCCAACCCTTTGAGACGTGGTTAGGGCTGTACGCCACGCTGGAAAGAACCTGATGGCGACTGGGCCCCCCTGGCCCGGAACAAGGGGGCACCCGGGAACGGCAGTCCGCACCGCGAAAAGACCAGCGAGGCAGTGGCGTGCACATGCACCAGAGCCCGGGGCCGCTTACGGCATGGCCTCGCCGTTCCATTCAATGTCGGCGGTGGACTGGGCGACGGCGCTCCGGCCGGCCAGCGCGCCGCTCAGGGCAAAGCGCGCCGCGTCCAGCAGGGCGCCCGCCACCGGGGCACGGTTGCCCGGGCAGCCCACAGCATCCTGCCCGGCCCGCCAGGTGTGCAGCAGTGGCCGTATGGCCCCGGTCTGCACCGCGCCCACCGGACCCAGCACCGCCAGGGCCGGCGCCAGATACCGCAGGGTGCCCGGGGTAGGCGCCGGGACCGGCCCGGCCCCCAGCACCGCGCGGCCCAGCGCGGCCCTGTCCAGCAGATGCAGGCCACTGGTGGCGCGCGGATTGCACTCCAGGGGCGCCACCCGGCCCTCCGGCGTCACGATCAGGTCGAACGACAGCTGACCCGTGGCCCCAGTGGCCCGGACCAGGGCGCGCGTGGCCGCCTCCACGGCCGGACGATCCACCGCCTCGAAAGCGTATGAGGCCCCGCCTCCGTGGCGCAGCGTGGGCCGGTACACCACGCAGGCGCCCAGCTCGCCGCCGTGGGCCACCGACCACACGCACAGTTCCTCGCCTACCAGCCGTTCCTGGGCCACCCAGCGGCGGGCGGGAGTGGGCGCGGCCCCGGGCCCGCCCAGCCGCACGGCACCAAACCGTGAGAACTCGGGCTTGAAGATCAGGCCCTCCGGGTGCAGCGCCTGCACCTGTGCGGGGCTGGCCAGCACCCAGGTCTGCGGCGCGTCTACCCCAGCGGCGCGGGCCAGTTCGGGAAACAGGGCCTTGGAATGCAGCGCGCGCAGGGTGGCCGGGTCCGGGGCCAGCAGCCGGTCGGCCCAGCCGTCACGCCGGGCGGCTTCGGCCAGCCAGAAGACCTCCTCGCAGGTGGGCACCACCAGATCAAAGGCTTCGGTGCTCAGCAGGCGCAGCAGCGCCGCCCGGAACGCCGCAAAGGCCCGCCGGGGTGGGGGCAGGCGGTGAACTGGCACCCGGGGCCGCAACAGGTGGGCTGCAAAGGGCGTGACCGAATCGGCCAGGGCCACCTCAGCGCCCACGGCCCGCAGCGCGCGGGCGAGGTCCAGGGCCACCGGCGCCCGCGCACCCGTGATCAGCACGCGCGTTCCTGCCTTCATGTGCGCGGCGCCCAGCAGGATGAGGCGGGGAACCACAGGCGGCGCGTCATCACGGGCAGTGTACGCAGGTGTTAGCGTACGGCGCAGCATGACCATTGAACTGCGCCACCTGCGGCATTTTGTGGCCCTGGCCGAGGAAGAGCACTTTGGCCGGGCCGCCGAACGCGTGTTCGTGGTGCAGCAGGCCCTGAGCAATTCCATTCGCAACCTGGAAGAGGAGGTGGGCGTCCCCCTGGTGCTGCGCACCACCCGCCGCGTGCAGCTAACCCCGGCCGGGCAGGAATTCCTGGTGGGCGCCCGGGCCACGCTGGCGCTGGCCGCCCAGACCATCGAGCGCGCCCGCCGCGCCGCCCGGGGCGAGGTGGGGCGCCTGAGCGTGGGCTTTGTGGGGGGGCTGGCCTTTGGCGGCCTGCCGGAAATCGTGCGGCGGTTTCGCGAGCTGTACCCGAATGTCAGCGTGGACCTGCGCGAACTGACCGCCCAGGAGCAGGAAGCGGCGCTGCGCGGCGGCCAGATTGACGTGGGGCTGATGCTGCTGCCCGTGCGCGACCCGGGGCTGGAATCGCGCGCCCTGTGGCGCCAGCCGCTGGTGGCCGCGCTGCCCGCCGCGCACCCGCTGGCCCGCAAGCGGCGCCTGAAAATCAGCGATCTGGCGCCCGAACCGTTTGTTTTTTTTCCGCGCCAGATCCGGGCCACCTACTTTGACCAGGTGATGCGCTGGTGCGCCGGGGCGGGCTTCACGCCGCATGTGGTGCAGGAGGCCATTGAGGTGCCCACGCTGCTGTCGCTGGTGGCGGCGGGCGTGGGGGTCTTTTTGCCCATCGAATTTTTCAGTCGCCTGAGCCTGCCCGGCGTGGTGTACCGGCCTGTCGAGGACGCCCCCATCGTGGAGATCGTGGCGGTGTGGCGCCGGGGCGAGGGAAAAAGCCCGGTGGTGCGCGGCTTTCTGGGGGTGGCGCAGGAAGTGCTGGCGGGCAACGAGACCACAGATGCCCCGGCGCCAAAGGAGACGTTCAGCCGTGAATAAGCTGGAGAAGACCACCTCTTGCGACGGTGTTCCAGAGGCGAAGGTCACTGGACAACCTCCGACCAGCAAGGAGATGTCACCCCTCGAAACAGCCCAGCAGGCACATGCTCAGGGGCTAGGGGTGATCGAGATTATTCGGCTTCTCCGCTCTTTGTTTGACCTCAGCCTGATCGAGGCCAAAGACCTGGCTCACCAGGGGGTGTACAGCCTGACCCTGAATGACTATCAGGAGCATTATCTCGTCCCCATGTTGCTTGAGGCGCTGAAGGAGGATGACGCCTGGGAAGAGGACTAGAAGCCCGCCATCAAGTTCCAGTCTCTCAAGCGTTCTGCATTCCCGGCTTTCCCGTTTCCGGCAGGCCACGCAGCACGCCTAGAATCAGGAACGTGCCCGCCACCGAGAGCGCCGCGCCCATCAGGAACGCCGCACCGGGAAAGCCGTGGCCCGCGCCGTACGCGTAGACCGCTGTGGCCACAATGGGCCCCACCACGCCCACCAGACTGTTCAGGCTGGTGACCGCCCCCTGCACCCGCCCCTGTTCGGTTTCGCTGACCTGCCGCGAGATCAGGCCCTGAATGGCCGGGTTCGCCAGCCCGCCCAGCGCCCCCACCACCAGCGAGGCGTACAGCGTGACCCCACTGCGCGCAAAGGCCAGCAGCATGAATTCCAGAATGGAGGCCACCAGCCCGGTCATGATGGTGCGCCGCTCGCCAAAGCGGGCGATAAATGGGCCAATCAGGCCGCCCTGCACCACCGCCACCAGCAGGCCGAAAAAGGCCAGTGCCACGCCGTTCTGCCCGGGGCTCCAGCGCAGCACGCGTTCGGTGTACAGCACCCAGGTGCTGAAGATGACCTGCCCGGCCAGCCCCAGCAGCACGAAGGTCAGGGCGAGGCTACGCAGAATGGGGTACTCGGTCAGGGCCTTCAGGGGCAGCAGGGGGTTGAGGTCGCGGCCCTCAAAGCCCTTGGCCCGCGCACTGGCAGGCAGCGACTCGGGCAGCACGAACAGGCCGTACAACAGGTTCAGGGCGGTCAGACCCGCCGCCACCAGAAACGGCACCCGCAGGCCGTACTCGCCCAGGAAGCCGCCCAGGGCCGGCCCCAGAATGAAGCCCACGCCGAAGGTGGCCCCCAGCAGGCCGAAATTCTTGGCCCGCTGTTCAGGCGGCGTGACATCGGCAATGTAGGCGTTGGCCACAGTCAGGCTGGCGCCGGTAATGCCCGCCAGCACGCGGCCCAGAAAGAGCCACCACAGGCTGGGCGCGAAGTACAGCAGCACATAGTCCAGCGCCATGCCCGCCAGCGACAGCAGCAGCACCGGGCGGCGGCCGAAGCGATCACTCAGGCGGCCCAGGATGGGCGCGAATACAAACTGCATGACCGCGTAGGCGGCCGTGAGCCAGCCGATGCTCTGGGCGCCCGCCGCCTCCGAGCCGGCCAGTTCCTTGACCAGCCCCGGCAGCACCGGAATGATCAGCCCGATGCCGATGATGTCAATCAGAGCGGTGAGGAGAATAAAAATCAGGGCGGCAGGCCGGGCACGCATAGGGGGCAGTGTAGGGCCAAGCCTGGGCCAGCGGCGCTGCCCACGCCGGAACGCCCTCCTGAACCGGCAGTTCAGTCACTCGCTGCCAAGCCCCCGATCAACAGCGAACGACTTAAGACGCAAAGGGCTTCAGCGGGGGCTGGCCCGGCCTTCCTGGGTGAACAGCGCCATCTGCGTTACCGGGCCGTAGTTGGGGTGAATGTCGCCCAATGGGCGGAATTCGACGGCATAGCCGTACGCCTGGGCCGCCGCCTGTGCCCAGGCCTGAAACTCGGCGCGGGTCCACTCGAAGCGGTGGTCCGGGTGGCGCAGGCCCGCCGCCTCGCCAAAGGTGGCGTTGTACTCGCGGTTGGGCGTGGTCACCACCAGCAGCCCGGGGCGCGCAAAGCCCAGCACGTTGGCCGTCAGGGCCTCCAGTCGGTGCGGCTCCAGATGCTCAATGACTTCCACCAGCGCGGCGGCGTCAAAGCCCCTTAACCGTGAATCCGGGTAGGCGAGGCTGCCGTGCAGCAGGCGCACGCGCTCACGCAGTTCGGGGCGCTCCGCCAGGCGCAGCTTGTCGGCGGCAATCTCCAGGCTGCGCGCGCTGATGTCCAGCCCCACCAGTTCGCGGAACTGCGGGGCGGCCAGCAGGCGGCGCAGCAGTTTGCCCTCGCCGCAGCCCAGGTCCAGCACCCGCGCGGCGCCGCTCTGCTGCAGCACCCCGGCCACCCCGTCCAGCCGCTCGTCGTGCAATCGGGGTTTTGCTGGGACCGCCGGTTCGTCGGCCGCAGCTGGCCCACCCCCCGCCTCGTCCGGCAGCACGAAGTGCGCGCGGGCCTGGGTGACCAGCCCCCGAAAACGTAGGTAGCGCGCGGTAATCCACTCGCGTTCCGGGTGGGTGTCCAGCCAGCCCTGCCCGTGGCGCAGCAGCTTGTCCACCTCCTCTTCGCCCACGTAGTAGTGTTTCTTGCCGTCCAGGGCAGGCAGCAGCACGTACAGGTGGCGCAGGGCGTCACTCAGGCGCACCTGGGCGCGCAGGGTCAGCGCCACGTAGGGCCGCTCGCCCCATTCGGGAAACTCGGGGTCCAGCGGCAGGGGCCGGACCTCTACCGCGTAGCCCAGCGGCGCGAACAGGCGCTCCGGTAACTCGGGGCCGCCGCGCGCCGCCACACACGGCAATGTGAGGGTTAAAGGAATGGCCTGAGCCGCCAGTTCGGGCCGGTCGCGGCTCTGGCCGGTCATGGCCGTGCCGTACGCGTCGCGCAGCGCCACGGCCAGAAAGCTCCCCGAGGCGTAAGGGCGGTCGTTCACATAGGGTTCCAGGGTGCCGGTCTCGCCGCCTGCCGGGGCGCGCGACAGCGCCACCGGGTCCACCTCGACCAGCAGCGCGGCGGTGGTCTGCTCCGGGGTGGCCTCCGGGTAGAACACCAGCGAGCGGCCAAAGGGCAGCGGGCGTTCCAGCACGCGCTCCGGGTGCTTCATGAGCAAGAAGCCCAGGTCGGTGGCAGGCTGGTGGGTGGTGGTAATGGTCAGCAGCATCTCAGTACCTCGAAGTTGATCCCCGGACCAACCGAGTGAAGCAAGTCTCGGAAAAAGTGCGTTGCGCCGGGCGCAGAGGCTTTTCGGCGCTCTCCTGAACAGTCGCAACGTGAGGGGCGACGCACTTACAGCCTCACGTCAATGGGATCGCTTTCCAGGGCCAGGACGCCCAGCACGCATTCGTGCACCCGCCCCGGCGCGGCGCGCTCGACAAAGCGGGTCAGGCCTTCCAGGCCCAGGTGAAATTCGCGCAGGGCCCGGCCCCGCTTGGCGCCCAGCGCGCGGGCCTTGAGGCGGCCCAGGTGTTCGGGCTGCGTGTACTCCGGGCCGTAGATGACGCGCAGGTATTCACGCCCGCGCACCTTCACCGCCGGCTGCAGGGACCGGGGCTCGGCCGCGAAGAAGGGCAGCGGCTTGACCACCATGCCCTCCCCACCCGCTGCGGTCAGGGCGTTCCACCACGCGGTGGCCTCGGCCTCCTCGGGCGTGCCCAGCGTCACGACCCGGGATTCGGTGCGCCCGAACAGGTCTGGTGCCGCGTCGGCCAGGGTACTCAGCGTGTTCAGGTGCCAGGGGTGGGCCCTGTCCGCATGCACCTGCCCTTCTGAAGCCAGCAGGTGGAACGGCAGAATCCGCACGTCCTCGGGCCCTGCCACCCGGCGCACGTAGGCGCGGTAGGCGGCGCGGTACCGGGTCAGGGCTTCGGCGCGCGCCCGGGTGCGTCCCGGCCAGTCCCCCAGGTCCAGGCCGCGCGCCTGGGCCGCGTGCAGCGCCCGCACCGACGCCGCCAGCGTGGCCTGTCCAGCCGCTCCCACGGCGGCGTACTGGCCCTTGATCAGCTCCTCGGCCTTCAGGCTCCAGGGCAGAATCTCGGCGTCCAGCAGCAGCCAGTCGGTGTTCAGGGTCGCCCACAGCCCGGCCTGGGTGGCTGCCTGCCGGGCGCGGGCCAGAATGACCGCTTCCCACTCGGGCTTGAAAAAGGGGCGGCCCGTGCGGGTGTAGATGCACCCCGCGCCGCCTGTCACCCCAAACCGGGCCTGCGCGGCGGCCTCATCGCGGGCCAGCACCAGCAGTGCGCGGCTGCCCATGTGCTTTTCCTCGCAGATCACCTGCGTGATCCCCTGGCCCCGGAAATACGCGAACGCCTCGTCGGGATGTTCCAGGTGGTCCGGCCGCGCGCTCGTTTCCACCGGGCTCATGGTGGGGGGCAGGTACACGCACCACTCCGGGGCCACGCCGAAGCGGCTGAAGGTTTCCACGGCCGCTGCCCGTTCCCCGGCGCGCAGCATCACGCCGCCGAAGGTGCGGGTCTCGATCCGGCCAGGCTGCAGAAACTCGGCCAGATCGAAGGCCTCGCTGGGGGTGTGGTCGGCCAGGGGCCGGGCGGGCACCGCGTACTGCGCGTGGGCCGGCACACTCACCACTTCCATCTCGGGGTACCGCAGGGCGCTCAGGGCCCCGCCAAAGGCGCAACCGGTGTCCAGGTCAATCGTGCGGTTCACCCAGCGGGGCCACGCCACGGGGGTGTGGCCATACACCACGTGCGCCGCGCCCCGGTACCCGGCGGCCCAGTCGCGCCGGACCGGCAGGCCCAGGTCGTCCGTGCTGCCGTCCACATCGCCGTACAGGGCGAAGGAACGCACCCGGCCAGAGCTGCGGCCCTGGTATTTCTCGGGCAGCCCGGCGTGGGCCACCACCACCCGGCCCCCGTCCAGCACGAGGTGGCTCACCAGCCCGTCCAGAAAGGCCCGCACCTGCGCCCGGAACTCCGGCCCCGCCGCCTCCAGCTGCGCCAGGGTGGCGTCCAGGCCGTGCAGGGCCTTGACCGCCTTGCCGTCCAGGGCACGCTTCAGTTTCTCGTCGTGGTTGCCGGGCACGCACAGGGCCGCGCCGCTGGCGACCATGTTCATGACCAGCCGCAGCACCCCGGCGCTGTCGGGGCCCCGGTCCACCAGGTCGCCCACGAAGACGGCGGTGCGGCCCGGCGGCGGCGTGGCGTGGTCGCCCTCCAGCACGTAGCCCAGCTTCTGCAGCAGCTCGCGCAGTTCGTTCAGGCAGCCGTGCACGTCGCCAATGAAGTCGAAGGGGCCGTGCAGGTGTTTCTTGTTCGTGTACAGCGGCACGCGGGTGACCCAGGCAGCCTCCACCTCCTCGGGCGAACGCAGCGTCCACACATGCCGGAAGCCTTCCTTGCCCATGCCGCGCAGGGTGCGCCGCAGTTCGGTCTGCTGACGGCCAACGACGGCCGCGCTGAAGGGCCGGTCACCGCGCGCCTCGTGGCGGGCTTCCAGCAGTCCCCGGGGCAGGTCCAGCACAATCGCCACCGGCAGCACGTCATGCGCGCGGGCCAGGTCCACGAGGCGGCGGCGGTCGTCCGGGCGCACCGAGGTCGCGTCAATCACGGTCAGCAGGCCGCGTTCCAGGCGTTTGGCCGCCACATAGAACAGGCTGTCGAAGGCGGCGGCGTTGGCGTCCAGCGTGTGCTCGCTGCCGCTCACCAGCGCGCGGAAATGGTCGCTGCTCAGGACCTCGTGGGGGCCAAAGTGCCGGGCGGCAAAGGTACTTTTGCCTGATGAAGACGCGCCCACCAGGGCGACCAGGGCAAGTTCAGGCAGGGGGATGTGGGGCTGGGTCATCGGTCATCACGTGGTCTCCGGCCCCCCACTGTAGCGGCCTGGGCCGGCGGGGGCCTGCGTCAAATGACGTGGGCGGGGGGCGGATGTCTCAAGCCCAGATGAGTCATCCGGCTTACCGTGCACTTACGTCCGGGGCGTAAAATAGGGCGTTTCGTTCGGTTGCCGCCGCACGCCTGCTCTTCTCCCCGGAGGTTTCATGCTCAAGGTCAGATCCAACTTCACGCCCTCGGGCGACCAGCCCACCGCCATTCGCTCGCTGGTGGACGGCCTGGATTCGGGGCTGCGCTTTCAGACGCTGTTGGGGGCGACGGGGACAGGTAAAAGCGTCGCCTGGCACGAGCCTGTGACCGTGCAAGTGGCCGGTCAGGTACAGCGCCTCCCTATTGGTGAACTGATAGACGGCCTGTTCGGTTCGCCGCTTCAGGCCGAGGATTCGCTGGAACTGCCGCCGCCCGACCCCATGCAGGTGCTGGCCTGGGACGCGGGCAGCGGCGAGGTGGCCTGGCGCACGGTGACGGGCCTGTCGCGCCACGGCTCGCCAGAAACGCTGCACCGCCTGACGACCGCCTGTGGCCGCGACGTGACGGTGACGGCCGACCATAGCGTGTGGGTGCTGCGCGGCGGTCAGATTCACCTGATTCACGGCGACGACGTGCGCCCCGGCGACGCGCTGCCCATTCCCCGGCAGGTACCTGAACCGCAGGGGACGCTCAACGCCCTCGACACCCTGGCTGTCCTGGACGGCACCCCGTTTCATGTGGCGGTGCCTTACACGCCCGGTCAGGACGACGCTTGGCGACATCTGGTCAGGGCACACCACGAGCAATCCAGCGGCAAGCTGCACGCGCTCCGGCATGGTAAGCGGGGCGGTGGCCTGACTGTGACTGCGGCCAGAGCCGCCGTTCGTCAGGGGCTGGCCGTGGCCGAGCACACGCGGGTGTCCGCCCGCTCCGCACATCTGGCGGGTGAGCTGCCTCTGACACCCGCACTGGCGCTGCTGTTCGGGCAGTACGTGGCCGAGGGGCATGCCGCGCCGGGCTTCGCCCTGATCTCGGTGCGTGACCCGGATGTGCAGGGCCAATTGACAGCAGCCCTGGCTGAACTGGAGGCCAGGCATTTTCGCCGCGCCGATGGTGACTTCGTGCTCTCGGGCCGGGTCTGGCGCGAGCTGCTGGCCCGGCTGATGGGTGAGCGCTCGGGTGAAAAGCATCTACCTCCGAACTTTGCGGCCTTTCCGAATGCCTTCCTGGCAGCCCTGCTGCGGGCCTACTTCGAAGGCGACGGTGGTGTGGATGGGGGGGCTGTCACCGCCGTGACCAACAGCGCGCGGCTGGCCGGGGAACTGGCCGAAGCCCTGCTGCGCTTTGGGGTATGGGCGCGGCTGCGCGAGGTGCGCAAGCGCCGCCCCGACGGCACGCTGGGCACTTACCACAAGGTCACGATTTCAGGAGCTGAGAACCTGCAAGCCTTTGCTGCCGAGGTGGGCTTCCTGAGTGCCCGCAAGCGGGAGGCGCTGGCCCGGATTGTGGCCCAGGCGGGCGAGGGCAATACGAACGTTGACCTGATTCCAGGTGTGGGGGCGCGCCTGCTGGCCGAACGTGAGCGGGCGGGGCTATCTCAGCGGGACGTGGCCCAGACAGCGAGCTGCACGCGCACGATGATTTCCGCCATTGAGTGTGGCATTCGCAACCCCAGCGCGGCGCTGTTCCGCCGTCTGTGTGCGGCCCTGAACATTCAAGACACCGCCTTCACTGGCCTGGCCGATGTGCATTGGTCCCCAGTGGATCGAATAGAACAAGTCACTCCGCAGACTCCCTACGTGTACGACTTCAGCGTTGAGGGCTTTGAGACTTTCCTGACCGGACGCGGCGGTCTGTTCGTCCACAACACCTACTCCGTTGCCAAGGTCATTGAAGAAACCGGGCGCCCCGCCCTCGTCATGGCCCCGAACAAGATTCTCACCGCGCAGCTGGCCTCGGAGTTCCGCGAGTTCTTCCCCGACGCGGCCGTGGAATTCTTCATCTCGTACTACGACTACTACCAGCCCGAAGCCTATGTGCCCGGCAAGGACCTGTTCATCGAGAAAGACGCCAGCATCAACCAGGAAATCGAGCGGCTGCGCCACTCCACCACCCGCAGCCTGCTCACCCGGCGCGACACCATTGTGGTGGCCAGCGTGTCGTGCATCTACGGTCTGGGCGATCCCAAGGAGTACACGGCGCTGAACGCGGTGCTGAAAAAGGGCGGGCAGATGCCGCGCGACGAGCTGCTGGGCCGCCTCGTGAACATGCAGTACGAGCGCAACGACATTGAGCTGATGCCCGGGCGCTTCCGGGCCAAAGGCGAGATGATTGAGGTCTGGCCCGCCTACGATGAGCAGCCCCTGCGCGTGGAACTGTGGGGCGACGACATCGAGCGCATCAGCGTGGTGCACCCCCTGACCGGCGACCGCCTGGCCGATCTGGACGCCACGGTGGTCTACCCGGCCAAGCACTACGTCTCCAGCGCCGGCAACATTGAGCGCGCCATCGTGACCATCCAGCAGGAACTCGACGAGCGGCTGGAGTACTTCAAAGCAAGCGGCAAACTGCTTGAAGCGCAGCGCCTGAAAGAGCGCACCCTGTACGACCTGGAGATGCTGAAGGTCCTGGGCTACTGCTCGGGCATCGAGAACTATTCGCGCCATATTGACGGCCGCGTGACTGGTGCCACGCCCTACACCATGCTGGACTACTTCCCGGACGACTTCGTGACCTTTATTGACGAGTCGCACGTGACGGTGCCGCAGATTGGCGGCATGGCCAACGGCGACCGCGCCCGCAAGCAGACGCTGGTGGACTACGGCTTTCGCCTGCCCAGCGCCATGGACAACCGCCCGCTGAACTTCCAGGAATTCATGGAGAAAACCGGGCAGACCGTGTTTGTCTCTGCCACACCTGGGCCCTTTGAACGTGAGCACAGCGACAGCATTGCCGACCAGATCATTCGCCCCACCGGCCTGATTGACCCGCCAGTTACGGTCCGGCCCATCAACGGGCAGATTGAGGACCTGCTGGGGCGCGTGCGGGAGCGCGCATTGAGGGGCGAGCGCACCCTGGTGACCACCCTGACCAAGCGCATGAGCGAAGACCTGACGGAATACCTGCTGGAAAAGGGAGTCAAGGCGCGCTACATGCACTCGGACATCGACAGTGTGGAGCGGCAGGTGATTATCCGCGACCTGAGGTTGGGCCACTACGACGTGCTGGTGGGCATCAACTTGCTGCGCGAGGGCCTGGACCTGCCGGAAGTCTCACTGGTGGCCATTCTGGACGCAGATAAACCCGGCTTCCTGCGCAGTGAACGCGCACTGATTCAGACCATCGGCCGCGCGGCGCGCAACGTGAACGGCGAGGTGATCCTGTACGGCGACACGGTGACGCCCGCCATGACGTTTGCGATGGAGGAGACCGCCCGGCGCCGCGAGAAACAGCTGGCGTACAACGAGGCCCACGGCATCACGCCCACCACTGTTATCAAGGGGGTGCGCGACGTGATTCGCGGCGAGGAGCAACCCGCCGAGATCAGCTCTGGCACCGTGGGCGACGACCGCGACGCGTTGAGCGCCCAGTTGACCGACCTGGAACTGGATATGTGGCAGGCCAGCGAGGACCTGGACTTCGAGCGGGCTGCGTCCCTGCGAGACCAGATTCGCGCCATTGAGGCCAAGCTACAGGGCAAGGAGTTCCAGCAGGCCACGGTGCCGGGCCAGAAGGTGAGAAGGAAAGGACGGCGGTAAGAAAGGGCTCTGGGAGACCAAGACAGAGGCTCGCGGGCAGCTTGCCGCGAGCCTTTTCCCGTTATCCCTTACTTCTTCAGCGTCAGGGTGCAGGTGCCCACTTTCATGCCCGCGCCGCGCATGGTTGCCACGGCTTCTGCGGCGGTTTTGGGATCGGGCAGGTCCTCGTCCAGTTTCTGCAGTTCGGTGTCAATCTCGTCCAGGCTGCCCGCCAGCAGGGCGCCGCTGCCCACCATGCCTTTCAGGAAGCCAAAGCAGGCCAGCACGTCGCTGTCGTTCATCATGCCCGTCATCACGTCGCCCGCGAAAATGGTGCCGTCTTCGGGGTTGTAGCTGAAGGGGCCCACATCGCCGTCAAAGTCCCAGCCGTCGTCCCAGGTGGGGGCCTTCTTGCTCAGCACAATCTGGCGGCTGACCTTCTGCCCGCTGGCGGTGATGCCGCTCAGCACCCAGGTCTGCCCGGGCTTGACCGGCGAGTTGGCCGCCAGCACCCGGGGCGCACCGAACGGCGCCACGGCGCGGGGCTGGGCATTCTGACCACTGCCCGCCACGGCAACAGAGGGAAGGAAGAGCAGGGACGCGGCCAGCAGAGAACGCAACATAGGCCAGAGGCTAACAGGTCTGGACCCGGCGCGCGGCCTCGGGTGCGGTTATCCGGATTCCGGATCATCCGTGACAGCCCCTCCGCGTCGCTTCGGTGCTTCCACGCCTCTCCGTCACCGTTTTTCCTTGTCCCTCCGGTCGGATTCATCCGTGATGGAAGAACGGATGAACCGGAATCCTTATTAAGTCGCTCGCTGCCAAGCCCCCGATCAACCGAGCGGGCTGGAACAGCTGCGCCGCAGAGCGAGTCTCGAAAAAAGGACGTTGCACCGGGCGTGGAGACTTTGCGGTGCTCTCTTGAACAGTCGCACCATGAGGGGCAACGTCCTTAGACCTCGCCGCCCCAGTCCAGGCCGTGCGCCAACCACGCCGCTTCAATGTGCGTCAGGGCGTCCAGGGGGAGGGGGCCCTCCTGGACCAGCCGCACGTTGCGTTCCAGGTTCTCCAGGTTCGCGGTGCCCACGATGGCGCTGTGGACGCCCGGCGAGTAGGCCGCAAAGCGCAGCGCAAAAGCGGTCCAGTCCAGACCCGTCGCCTCCCGCACCGCGTCCAGCTCCAGCACCCGCAGCCGCTGCCAGTAGGTTTCGGCGTAGTCGCCCACCGGCCGCTGCTCAAACCGCCACGCCGCGTTGGCGATGGGCCGCTTGGCAATCACCCCCAGACCGCGCTCGGTGGCCGCAGGCAGCAACTGGCGGCGGCTGAACTGGTCGGCCAGATTCACGCTGGTTTCCACGCTGCCAAAGCGCCCCGAGCTGATGGCCCCGGCCAGCGCCTCGTTCTCGCCGCTGTAGGCCGCCACCCGGATCAGACCCGCCGAACGTGCCTCGTCCAGTGCCAGCAGCAGGTCCTCGCGGCGCAGCACGTCGGCCGGGCAGGAGTGCAGGTGAAAAATGTCAATCCAGTCGCAGCGCAGCCGGGTCAGCGCCTGCTCGATACCCAGGCGGATGGCCTGCGGGGTCCAGTCCTCGGCGCCCCCCGCCCCGTAGCCGCCCTTGGTACTGAGAATGAAGTCGTGGCGGCGGTAGGCGAGGTGGCGGCCAATGCGTTCCTCACTCAGGCCATAGCCGCGCGCCGTGTCAATCAGGGTAATGCCCCGGTCCACCGCGCGGTTCAGAAGGGTGCCGGCCTCGTCCTCGCTGAGGCTCGCGGCCCCTACCTGCCCCGCGCCCAGCCCCAGCACACTCACTTTCAGGCCGGTGTCGCCAAATGCCCGCTGTTCCATACCGGGCATTGTGCCGCTTTGGCCGGCTGGCGGGGCCACGCCACAGGCGCCAGGCGTCCCCGGCGCCCCTGCTCTGCGCGCTTAAGCCTGGCTGTACAGTTCTGCGCGTCCCTCCTCCTGCGCGCGGAACTGCAACTCGTACAGGTCTCGGTACAGGCCGCCGCGCGCAACCAGCTCGGCGTGGGGACCGTCTTCGACCACGCGCCCGCCGTCCATCACGATGATGCGGTCGGCGTTGCGGATGGTGCTGAGGCGGTGGGCAATCACGAAGGTGGTGCGGCCCTGCATCAGCCGGTCCAGGGCCGCCTGCACCAGCGCCTCGGATTCGTTGTCCAGGGCGCTGGTGGCCTCGTCCAGAATCAGAATGCGGGGGTCTTTGAGCAGCGCGCGGGCAATGGCCACCCGCTGACGCTGCCCGCCCGAGAGCTTGACCCCGCGTTCGCCCACCACGGTGTCGTAGCCGTGTTCGAAGGCCAGAATGAAGTCGTGGGCATTGGCCGCGCGGGCGGCGGCCTCTACCTCCTCGGGGCGGGCGGCGGGGCGGCCATACAGGATGTTCTCGCGGACAGTGCCGGAAAACAGCAGCGTTTCCTGCGGTACCAGCCCCACCTGGGCGCGCAGATCGGCCAGCGCGTAGGCGCGCACGTCCTGGCCGTCCACTTTGAGGGTGCCGCCCGTTACGTCCCAGAAGCGGGGAATGAGGTTCACCAGCGTGGTTTTGCCCGCCCCACTGGGGCCCACCAGCGCCACCACCTGCCCGGCGGGCACGTCCAGGCTCAGGTCGCGCAGCACCGGGGCGTTCTCGTAGGCAAACTGCACGCGCTCAAAGGTCACGCGGCCCTCGGCGCGGGCCAGCGGTGCGGGCGCGGCCGGCTGGGGCAGGTCGCTGCGCTCGTCGAGCAGCTCGAAAATGCGCCCCGAGGCTCCCAGCGCCTCCTGAAACTGGTTGAAGATGCCGGTCAGGGCCGCCACGGTGCCGCCCACCTGCAGCGCATAGATCAGAAAGGTCACGAGGTTGCCGGGTGTCATGGCGCCGCTCATCACCTGACGCCCGCCGTACCACAGCACCACGGCCAGCGCCCCGAAGGTCAGGAAGCTCATGGTGCCGGCCATCAGGGCCTGCAGCTGGGCGCGTTTCAGGGCCGCCAGAAAGCTCAGGGTCACGCCCTGGCCGTAGCGGCCACGCTCCACGCCTTCGGCAGTGAAACTCTGCACCACGCGCACGCCGCTGATGGCTTCCTCGGCGCTGGCGTTGGCCCCGGCCACGGCGTCCTGCACCTCACGGCTGACCAGGCGAATGCGGCGCCCGATCATGAACGCGGTGCCGATCACCAGCGGAATCACCGCCAGCGTCAGCAGGCTCAGGCGCGGGCTGGTGGTGACCAGCAGGATAACGGCGCCAACGAGGCTCACGGTCTGCGCGACCAGCTGGGCCAGCGCGGAACTCGTCACGCCCTGCACGGTGCCCACGTCGGCAGTCAGGCGGCTGGTCAGGTCGCCCGTCTTGTGGTCGCCAAAGAAGCGCGGCGAGAGGGTCAGCAGGTGCGAGAACAGCGCGCGGCGCAGATCCGCCACCACCCCGGCCCCCACGCGCGCCAGCAGGTACGACTGCGCGGCGCCAAACAGCGCCGACAGCGCGAAAATGCCCAGCAACCCCACCACCGTGCGGTCCAGCGGTCCCGTGTCGGTGCTGCCCACCTTCAGGAACGAGGCGTCGATCAGCTGCCCGAACAGCGCCGGAAACGCCAGATTCAGGCCACTGGACACCAGCGTGGCCAGCACCCCCAGCACGAACAGCGCCCGGTAGGGCCGCGCGTAGGCCAGCAACCGGCGCAGTTGCCGGGGATCGCCCTTGGGGCGGCGGCCGCCGGCATTGGCCGTGACCATCATGGAACTGGGGCGGGAAAGCATGGCCGTAGGGTACGCCGGGGCCGGGGGGACGGGTGGCTTGTGGAGTGCGGGAAGCGGTACGCGGGGCGCAGGAACAGAGGGGGCGTGGGTTGTGAGGTGTAGGACAGAAGGGGTGAGGTGAGGGGGCAGGAGTAAGTGGGAGAGAGGGAGGCGAGGGCCAGCACACCCCTTGCCTCCTCCGTTTTTGTCTTTGGAAAGTAAAACCTTGTGGGCCGCACCAAGGCGGCTTGCCCCCACACCGCCCAGGTCCAGACGAGGCCGTCGTGCCCGAAGGGCGCGGGCCATTGCGGTGGGGCGGCAGGATGGCGTCGAGGCCGGACACGTCAACGAACGGAGCGAACCCGCCAACGTCAGTCGAAACTCTTGCTCAGCGCAGCGCCGCTCCCCCCGCTCCCAGGTTCCAGGCGCGCCCGTCAAACCAGCGGCAACGCGCAGGCCGCCCTGCGCGGCGAAGTCGTCTCCCCTCTGCGGCGCAGCGCTGCGAGTCTGGGGGAGGGGGCTGGGGGGGTGGGGCAAACTGGGCCGGCCAGCCCCAGAACGGCATTGCCCCCCGCCTCATCAGCAGGGGACAGTTCAAACGTCTTTCTCTTACGCCAGCGCCGCTTCCGGCGCCACATACGCCAGATCAAACGCCTCGGCCACACCCTGGTAGGTCAGCTGGCCCGCATGGGTGTTCAGCCCCAGGCCCAGCGCCTTGTTGCGCCCCAGTGCGCCCACGCCGTGGTCGGCCAGCAGCAGCGCGTAGGGCAGCGTCTGGTTGGTCAGCGCAAAGGTGCTGGTGCGCGGCACGGCGCCGGGCATATTCGCCACGCCGTAGTGAATCACGCCGTCCACGGTGTAGGTGGGGTCATCGTGGGTGGTGGCGTGAATGGTTTCCACGCAGCCGCCCTGGTCCACGGCGACGTCCACGATCACGCTGCCCTCGGGCATCAGGCCCAGCATGTCGCGCGTGACGAGGTGGGGGGCCTTGGCACCGGGAATCAGCACGCCGCCAATGAGCAGGTCCGTGTCGGGCAGCAGGGCGCGGATGTTGGCCTCGCTGCTCATCATGGTGGTCAGCTTGCCGAAGAACACGTCGTCCAGGTAAGCCAGTCGGCGCTGCGACACGTCCAGAATGGTCACCTTGGCGCCCAGGCCCATGGCCATCTTGGCCGCGTTCGTGCCCACCACGCCGCCGCCGATGATGGTCACCTGGCCCGGCTGCACGCCGGGCACGCCGCCCAGCAGCACGCCGCGCCCGCCCACAGGCTTTTGCAGGTGGTAGGCACCGGCCTGCACGCTCAGGCGGCCGGCCACCTCGCTCATGGGGGTCAGCAGGGGCAGGCTGCCGTCGTCCAGCTGCACGGTTTCGTAGGCCACGCCGGTGGTGCCGCTTTGCAGCAGGGCGTCGGTCAGCGGCCGGTCGGCGGCGAGGTGCAGGTAGGTGAACAGCAGCAGGTCCGGGCGCAGGTACCTGTACTCGCTGGCAATGGGTTCTTTGACCTTCACCACCATCTGCGCGGCCCAGGCGTCGTCGGCGCTGCCCAGGGTGGCCCCGGCATCCACGTATTCCTGGTCGGCAATGCCGCTGCCCACCCCGGCGCCCTGCTGCACCACGACGCTGTGCCCACGCCGCACCAGCGTGCCCACACCGCCGGGCGTCAGCGCCACGCGGTTTTCCTTGACCTTGATTTCCTTCGGGAGTCCGATTTGCATGACATGACCTCACTTGGCCCGCGCGGACCTGGGCCCGCCGGCACTTGCTGCTGCTAAACTTCAACGCAAGATTAACAGGGAAAGCCTGGAGCGCGATTGCCAGCACAGCCCCGAAAAACCCCCAAGGTCGCAACAATGTTGCGCCGATGTGGCACACTACGCCCCATCATGTCGCAGAGCACCCTGGACGCCATAGACCGGCAGATTCTGAGCATCCTGCAACGGGACGCCCGCATTCCCAACACGGAACTGGCCGACGAGATCGGCCTGACCCCTGCCCCCACCCTGCGCCGGGTGCGGCGGCTGGAAGAAGAGGGCGTGATTCAGCGCTACGTGGCCCTGCTGGACCCCAAACTGGTGGGCCGCGAACTGATGGTGATTGTCCGCGTCACGCTGGACAAGCAGACCAAGGCGGGCTTCGAGCAGTTTGCCAAGAAGATGCAGGAGCGCCCCGAGGTGCTGGAGTGCTTTCTGTGCCTGGGGGACATTGATTACCTGCTGAAAGTCTGCGTGCCGGATCTGGACGCCTACCAGCACTTTCTGGTGAACACGCTGGCGGCGATTCCGGGGGTGCGGAATACGGCGAGTACGATTGTGGTCAAGCAGGAAAAGGACACGACGAGTCTGCCGTTGGAGTGAGGGGGGCGAGCGGAGTTGGGCTGCGTGTGCCGGTTCCCTGAGCCCCGCTGTGGAGAGCAGCAAATAGGGCGGCAGCCCGGTGTGGCTCTTTGCTCATATCTGCCCCACCCCCCAGCCCCCTACCCCAGAGGGGCAGGGGGAGCGGCGCTGCGCTGGCAAACGTTGACTGGCGGTTTGGGGTGGCCCAGCTTCGCCCCGCGATGTCCGCCGTGGTCCGCCTCCGCCCTTCGGCTGACGCCCGCGCCCTTCGGGCACGACGGCTTCGTTTGGACCTGGGCGGTAGAGGGGCAAGCCGTCTTGATGCGCCCCAAAAAGTTCTACTTTATCAACAGATGAGGGGCGTTGCTCCCCTCTCCCCGCGTGGGAGAGGGCCTTGCGCAGCAAGGGGTGATACGGACTGCCGTCCATTTCCGTCACATCTGGGAAGAAGGGCGATGTTCCCCGCCTTCGGCGCTGTTCCAGTCCCATTTCCGGAAATCCGCATTTGTTCCTTCTCTGCTCCGCAGCTCTTCGAGTCCCTTCGATCGAAAAAATCCCGGAACACATTCCGGAATTTTCCGGAAGCTGTATCACCCGCCCACTCCCCACCCTCATCTGTTCCCACACCCCACCCCCTACACCCTTTCCTTCTCGCTCTCATCTTCCCCGTGGAACACTGGGCCCCATGCGCCCTGACGCCCCATCCCTCACCCTGGCCCTCAGTGGGTTGCTGGCAGCCTGTGCGCCGGCGGCCATCCAGTCGCAGCCGGTGACCCCAGCGCCGGTCAAGGCCGCGCCCGCCACGCCCGCGCCGGCGCCGGCGCAGAGTTTCACCGTGATGTCGCCGCTGTCGGCCACGCCAGTACGCACCTTCACTGCGCCGCCGCCCCAGGTGGTTGACCCGGCCAGGCAGTACCGCGCCGTTCTGAAAACCAGCCGGGGCGACGTGACCCTGGAACTGCTGCCCAAGGCGGCGCCCGTGGCGGTGAACAACTTCGTGTTTCTGGCCCTGAACCGCTTTTACGATGGCACGCGTTTTCACCGCGTCATCGAGGGGTTCATGGCCCAGGGCGGCGACCCCATCAGCGCCGATGAGAGCCGGCAGGCGCAGTGGGGCACCGGTGGACCCGGCTACCAGTTTGCGGCAGAGGTCAACAATGGTCTGCGCTTTGACCGCGCCGGGGTGCTGGGCATGGCGCGCGCCCAGAGCCTGAATTCACAGGGCAGCCAGTTTTTCATCACCGTGGCCCCCGCCGACTTCCTGAGCGGTGGCTATACAGTGTTTGGCCGCGTGCTGGCCGGGCAGGACGTCCTTGGCAAGCTCACGCGCACCTATAACGACGCCGGGCCCATTACCGGGGCCAGAGCAGACGAGCTGCTCAGCGTGCAGATTCTGCAGTCTCCATAAACACGCGCCGGGGGCGCCGGTGGCTACACTGGGGCCCATGCGCGCGCGTTCTGCCCTACCCCTGCTGGCCGCCGCTGCGGGGGCGTGGTACCTCCGCAGCGTGTACCGTTACCGTGATCCGGTGCGCCTGCCCCCAAGCGCCCCCGGCGAGGTGCTGAGCCCCGCCGACGGGGTGGTGTGCGCCGTGCGCCGCGTGGAGGGTGGCCAGGTGGCGGGCGAGCCGCCGCTGGACGTGTCAGCCCTGCTGGGCACGCCGCAGGTCGCGGACGGCTGGCTGATCGCCGTGTTCGTGGGCCCGCTGGACGTGCATTACGTGTACCAGCCGGTCAGCGGGCCGGTGAGGGCTGCCGGGCATGTGGGCGCCCGCACCAACGTGCCTCTGGTGGGCGCCGCCGAGGCCCTGGCGCTGCTCAGCGGTCGCCCCGCCGACCTGCTGACGCGGCGCGGGCCGCTGGAAAACGAGCGGCTGGTGAGCGTGACTCGCAGCGGGGCCGGCGAGGTCACCCTGACCCTGGTGGCCCCGGGCGCGGGCCTGCGGGGCACCTCGTTCACGCGGGCCGGCGACGAGGCGCGCGCCGGGCACAAGGCCGCGTTTCTGGAAGAAGGCGGCGTGGTGCTGCTGCGCCTGCCCGCCGACCACGAACCCACCGTGCGCGTGGGCGAGCGCGTGCAGGGTGCCCTGAGCGTGGTGGCCCGCGCCCCGGCCCGCGCATAGCACCGGCCGCACCCAGCGCGTGCAGGAGGAAATGGTCGTGACAGGCGAACCACGCACAGAACGGCAGAGCCCGGAGCGCATCGGGGAACGCCTGATGGCCGACCGCAAGGTGCGGGCCGTGGCCCAGGCGGGCAGCTACGGCACCGAGTTCGCCTGGGCCGGCAGCGTGCCCACCTTTGTCACCTTTGAGCGCGGCCTGGAAGCGCCCCAGACCGACCACCGCGCGGGCGTGAGCACCGAGCGCTTTCCTTACGAGAAACTGGAGCAGTGGCGCGACTGGGAGGTGGCCCGCCAGGAAGCCCCGCTGGCCCTGCTGGCCACCAGCCGCGTGCTGTACGACCCCACTGGCCACTACGGCCGCATTCAGCGCACCCTGTGGAACCTCAGCGACGCCCAGCGCGCCGCCCACCGCGCCGACCTGCTGCTGGCCGCTCAGGCCGCCCTCTCGGCCGCCCGCGCGGCCCACACCGGCCCCGGGCACAGTGTGCAGGACCAGCTGCTGGCCCTGGCCGACGCCCGCAGCCTGGCCCTGAACCTGCTGTACCCGGCCCTGCTGACCCGGCTGCACCTGTGGCCAGAATTCGAGATTCGCCTGCCCCATGCGTGGCGGGCCTCGGCGGGGCTGCGCTTTCCCAAGGCGGTGTACCGCTTAGAAGCCCTGTACTGCTTTGGCGGCGAGGACGAGGCCCGGCGGGTGTTACTGGCCACGCGCGGCCTGGGCCTGCTGGAGCAGGAGCGCCGGGCCCGCGCCGCGTTTCAGGCGGGGTACTACGACGGCGCCGTGCGCTACCTGCGCGACGAAACCGCCCGCACCCACCGTGAGGACCTGCGCCGCTGGCTGAACCTGACCCCCGCCCGCCGCGAGAAACTGGGCACGCTGCTGGGCGTCACGCGCGCGCCCCTGGGCCCGGCGGCCCTGCGGGTCACGCAGGAATTGCTGGAGGCGGTGCAGGAAGGAGAGTAAGGAAGCGGGAGGCAGGGCGCAGGAGGCGGGAAAGACCCTGGCGCTGCTCCTCTTGCTCTCCCCTCTTTTCACGGCCACCCGCCCCCCGCGCACCAACACAGCGAGCCTCCCGAAGGAGGCTCGCTGATACCACTTGAACTTCAGGCGTTGGCGCTGGTGTCCTGCTCCAGCACCTTGCCGGTGCGCACCTGCACCGTGCGCTTCTGGGCGGCTTCGCTGCGCGGCACGCGGATGGTCAGGGTGCCGTGCTCGAAGTTGGCTTCGACCTTGGTCAGGTCGTACTTGGCAGGCACGCTGAAGGTGCGGGCCAGGGTGCCGTACGCGCGCTCGACGCGGTGGGCGGTGCGGCCTTCCTTGCGGTCGTAGCTGCGGGTGGCCTGCACGGTCAGGGTCTGGTTCTCGGCTTCAATCTGCAGGTCGTTGGGGCGGATGCCGGGCAGGTCCAGCACCAGTTCCAGGCCCTGCTCGTCTTCATGCACGTCCACGGGGGGCGCGAAGCGGGTGGGCGCAGAGGTCGCCTGGCCGAAGGCGCGGTCCATGCGCTGGGTCAGTTCTTCAATCTCGCGGAAAGGATCAAATCGCATCATGCACGTACCTCCTGGGAATGGAAGCGCGGGTCTGGGCCGGGGCTCAGGGGGCCACGCCTAACTGCACATATAGTAAAACCTGAGTTCTATCTTGTCAAGTTTAGTGCGTCTTGAATCGGCCAAATGCCCTCTGGCCCCGGGGTGGCATGACAGTCCGCCCGGGCAGGTGTACACTTCCCCAGGTTGCCCGGCCCCCTCTGGGCCGCGCCCGCCCACAATCCCTATCTCGTCCTTTCCCGGCAGTCCCGTGAGGCTGCGCCCGCCCCGTGAGGCAGGAGAAGGAGCCCCCATGCACCACCCCATCAACAGCCGTCAGCCTGCGCTGAGCGGCGATTTTTTTGTGCCGTCCAGGACGCGCGCATGACGCCCAAGGCCATCATTCTGACGCCCGACGAGGTCCGGCGCGCCCTGACCCGCATTGCCCACGAGATCATTGAGCGCAACAAGGGCGCCGAGCAGCTGGCCCTGATCGGCGTGCACACGCGCGGCATTCCGCTGGCCGCCCGCCTGGCCCAGAAGCTGAGCGAACTGGAAGGCGTGGCCGTGCCCACCGGCATGCTGGACATCACCCTGTACCGTGACGACCTGTCCGAGGTGGCGCAGCAGCCGATTATCCGTGAAACCCAGGTGCCCTTTGACCTGCGTGACCGCCGCGTGGTGCTGGTGGACGACGTGCTGTACACCGGCCGCACTGTGCGCGCCGCGCTGGACGCCCTGATTGACCTTGGCCGCCCGGCGGGCATTCAGCTGGCCGTGCTGGTGGACCGGGGCCACCGCGAACTGCCCATCCGCGCCGATTACGTGGGCAAGAACCTGCCCACGGCCGCAGGTGAAGTCGTGAAGGTGAAAGTGCAGGAAACCGACGGCGTGGACAGCGTGGAACTGTGGGACTTGGAGGCGCTGCGATGAACGCGCCCGTCAGCATGGGCGCGCGCCCCCGCAACCTCCTGGACTTTCAGGACTGGACCCCCGAACGCCTGACGGCGATTCTCGACAACGCCGACACCATGCTTCAGGTACTGGACCGCCCGGTGAAAAAGGTGCCGGCCCTGCAGGGCCTGACGGTCTGCAACGCCTTCTTCGAGAACTCCACCCGCACCCGCACCTCCTTTGAGCTGGCCGCCCGCCGCATGAGCGCCGACGTGCTGACCTTTGCTGCCGGGGCCAGCAGCGTGAACAAGGGCGAGAGCCTGCGCGACACCCTGGAAGTGCTGACCTCGTACAAGGTGGACGCCTATATCGTGCGGCACCACGCCTCCGGGGCGGCGCATCTGGTGGCCAAGTACAGCGGCAAGCCGGTCATTAACGCCGGCGACGGCCGCCGCGCCCACCCCACCCAGGCCCTGCTGGACGCCTACACGGTGCGCCAGGAATTCGGCAGTCTGGAGGGCAAGACGGTCGCCATTCTGGGTGACGTGCGCCACAGCCGGGTGGCCCGCAGCAACGCCGAACTGCTGCCCAAGCTGGGCGCGAACGTGGTGCTGTGCGGCCCGGCCACCCTGCTGCCGGCGGGCCTGGCTTCACTGCCCGGCGTGACCCTGACCACCGACCCGCGCGAGGCCGTGCGCGGCGCCCATGCGGTCATGGCCCTGAGATTGCAACGTGAGCGCATGACAGGCGGTTTTCTGGGCAGCCTGCAGGAATACGCCGACACCTATCAGGTCAACGAGCGCCTGATGCAGGAAGCCGAGAGCGGCGCCATCGTCCTGCACCCTGGCCCCATGAACCGCGACCTGGAAATCAGCGGCGAGGCGGCGGACGGCCCCAGAAGCCGCATTCTGAAACAGGTGGAAAATGGCCAGGCCATCCGCATGAGCGTGCTGTACCACCTGCTGGTGGGCCGGGAATAACGGTGCGGCGCGCGGTTCTGCTGCTGCTGGCGGCCGTGCAGGGCGGGGGTGGGGCGTGCAGTCCGGTGCCCCCCAGCGCCGCCCAGGCGCAGGCGGCACTGGACGCCGCCCGGATGGACAGCGCCGCGTGTGCTGGGCAGCCTGGCGCGGCCTGCACGGCCTACCGGATAGCCCCGGCACAGGTGGCCGAACTGCGCCTGACGTTGGCCCGTGAAGCCAGCACGTTGTTTCCGGGGGCGCCGCTCCCGGCGGACAGTCTGCGCCAGCAGGGTGGGGTGTGGCACCTGACCGAATCGGTGCGCTACGGTCAGAACACGCAGATTCGTGCGGTGCCGGGCGGCAGCGTGGCGATCACCACGGACCGGCACACCGCTTACGAGCGCGTGACCGAACGCCTGAACCGCGCTTCGCGCTGGTCGGCCCTGTGGTGGACCTGCGGACTGGTGGGGCTGAGCGGCGAAGGGCTTGTGGTGCGCGATTGCCGCTGGACGCCCGCCACTGGCGAGTGGCCGCGCACCTTCGACTTCACAGTGGTGCAGGCCGACGCCAGCCTGCCGCCGGGCCGCTATTCGTGGTATGCCCCGGACGGCGGCAGTTGCCACGGCGGCATCCCCTTTCGCAAAGCGGATTACCGCTAGGAGGACCAGCCATGCGTCATCTGCTTACCCTGCTGCTGCTGACCCAGAGTGTGGCGCTGGCCTGTTTGCCCCCTTACCGGAGCCCCGCCATGATGAGCGCCGAGCGCGCACTGAACGCGCTCCGCACAGGCCAGGCATGCCCGAACGTGGTGGAAGACCCCTGCACACGCACCTACCGCGCCGCGCCGCAGGAGGTCGCAAGGCTCTTGGCCCAGCAAGCCAACACGGTGGCCCGCCGCAGCGGCGAGGTGTGGACGGTGGTGCTGGACGAGTACCGGGGCCAGCGGGTGGAAATTCGGGCACGGGCAGGCGGCGCAGTAGTTTCGCAGACCAACATTGAGACTGCCTATGAAACGTTGCTGAACCGACTGGCCCAGGCGATCGATGAGGTCCAAGAGAATCAAAGTCCTGCCACCTGTGCGCAGACAGGACTGACGAACGACCGCGTGCTGAGCTTTCAGAACTGTTCTGTGATCTGGGAGAGGGTGAACTTCCCTCCCCCAGGCCGGACCAAGCAGCCCAGCCTGCATTTCACCGTGACCCAGGCGGCAGACCACACCGTGGAACTGGGGCGGCCCTTCGTGTACACCCCACCAACGCTAGACACACCGCCCTGCGTGGGGCCGCTGCGCTATGAGTAGAGTCCGCCAGGGGCAGCAGGGTGGCCGAGCTTCTGACGCTCCTATCAGAACCTTCCTCATCTGGTCGGTCGTCCTAAGCCAGGGGTGGGCATTGGCTTGTAGCCCGAAGCCGTCTCTCGCTCAATCTCTGGAGTATCTGACCGCTATAGGGGAGGTTCGGACATTTCCCTGTGTCAGTCAGCCGGGGTCGCCCGCCCAGCAGCGGCTCTGCTATCTCACACCCTGGCGCTTGACCGACTTCCTGTCGGAAACTGGATTGTCTAACGACTTTGCCGAAATCAGGATACGCGCGAGCTGGATGAAAAGTAAACCTGACCTGTTCACCTATGGAGGGCAGCGAATTCATATCTTTCCTTACCAGAAGGGGCAGTTCGTTGTAATTGAGAAATCGAAATCCCTGCAGATGCAACTCATTGAGATTTTTGAACACGCGATTTTTAATAGCGACCAAAATCCGTGCCAACTCGCTTTTGCTCAAGATACGGGCGGGCTTCTGAAGACCTGTGAATTGCCTTCAGACATACTCATCAACGCTGTAGACGTTCGCCTCGTCTTCTCGCTCAACAAGAGGACTGAATTCGGTCAGCGGGGAGAGCTCCTGGCAATTATCACCGGTCCCTGCGACTGGTATATCGAGCCCCTCAAAAACCTTAAGGAGAGTCATCCATGACCATCACCATCACCAATATCAAGCGCGTCGGTTCGGACAAGACGGAATCGGTCACCATCGAACACGGCGTCATCAAAGGCTGGAACCTACCAGAAGAAGGCCAGGTGCTGGACGGACAGGGCGGCACCGTGGCCCCGGCCCTGATCGAACCCCACGCCCACCTGCGCGAACCCGGCCAGACCGAGAAAGAGGACCTGGCCTCGGGTCTCGCGGCGGCAGCGGCGGGCGGCTACGGCACCGTGGTCTCTATGCCCAACACCAGCCCGGTGGTGGACGACCCGGCCATCGTGCGCGCCCTGATCGAAAAGGCGTCGGGCCTGGGCTTTGCGCGCCTCAAACCAGCGGCGGCCCTGACCCGAGGCCAGCAGGGCGAAACTCTGGCTGAACTGGGTTACCTGAAAGGCGCCGGTGCCGCCATGTTCACCGATGACGGCCGCACCAACGAGAACGCCCGTACCCTGCGCCTGGGCCTGGAAACGGCCGGTAGCCTGGGCATGATCGTGTCCGTGCATGCTGAGGACGCCTCTCTGCGCGCCGACGGTGTGATGAACGAGGGCCCCGTGTCAGAGGCGCTGGGCCTGCCCGGCAACCCGGCGGCCGCCGAGGCGGCGCGCGTGGCCCGCGACATCGAAATTGTGGCCGAACTGCACGCCCAGGGCCGAGCGGCGAGGCTGCACATTCAGCACCTGTCCACCGCCCGCGCGCTGGACCTCGTGCGTGGGGCCAAGGCGCGCGGCCTGCCGGTCACCTGCGAGGTCTGCCCCCACCACCTCACCCTGACCGACGAGGCGCTGCGGAGCTTTGACGCCATCTACAAGGTGGCCCCACCCCTGCGCACCCAGGCCGACGCCGATCAGCTGCTGGTGGGCCTGAAGGACGGCAGCGTGGATTGCCTCGCCACCGACCACGCGCCCCACACCCGCGCCGAGAAGGAACGCGACCTGCTGGACGCCCCCAGCGGCATCGCTTATATCGAACTGGCCTTCCCGCTCATGTACACCCGTTTTGGCGATGCACTGGGCCTGGAGAAGCTGGTGGACCTGTTCACCGCCGCCCCTGCCCGGGTGATGGGCTGGCCGGCGCCGAGCCTGGACGCCGGCGCCGTGGCCGACTTGGTGGTGCTGGATCTGGCGACCGAGCGCCCCGTCAACCCTGCCGAGTTCAAGAGCAAGGCCAAGTTCACCCCCTGGGCCGGCGAGACGCTGAAGGGCTGGCCGCTGCTGACGGTGGTGGACGGCAAAGTGGCGTACCAGCGGAGCTGAAGCAAAGGGTCTAAGAGTCTGAGGGTCTAAGGAAACGCCCCCCTTAGACCTTTTAACCCTTCGACCTCCTTACCGGTTCAGCCGAAAAATCCGCAGGTCGTCCTCGGCGCGGCCCTGAATGCAGGCGGTCAGGAGGCGCGCGGCCTGCACGGAATAGGTGATGCCGTTGCCGCCGTACCCCAGGGCAAAGAGCAGCCTCTCCCCTTTCGTTTTGGGGCCAATGTAGGCCAGGCCGTCCTTGGTTTCGCCAAAGGTGCCCGCCCAGGCAAAGGCCACCTCGGGTTTCAGGTGGGGCAGCAGTTTTTCCAGGCGGCGTTCCAGGCGCTTCTGTTTGGCCACCAGCGCGCGGTCACGGCGGGCCGGGTTGTGGTGGGGGTCGTCCTCGCCGCCCACGACCACGCGGCCATCCTGGGTGGTGCGGGCGTACAGGTAGGGGCGGGCCGTTTCCCAGATCAGGCAGCCTTCGGGCCAGGGCTCGCCCTCGGTCTGGGCAATGGGCTCGGTGGCCAGGGCGTAGGAATTTTTCAGCTGGGCCAGGCGCCGGCCCAGAAAGGTTTCGGCCTCGTAGCCGGTGGCCACCACCACCCAGCGGGCCTGCACCCTGGCGCCCCGGTCCGTGTGGGCCGTCAAGAGGCGGCGGCCCTCGTCCAGCCGGGTCACGGTGGTCCGGTCATACACCCGCGCGCCCCGGCCCAGCGCCCGCTGCAACAGGTGCTGGGTCAGGCGGTACGGGTCCACCTCGGCGCCGTCCCTGCTGAACAGAGCGGCGGGCGCCGTGATGCCAAAGCGGGCCTTCACCGCGCGGGCGTCCAGATACTCCACGTTCAGCCCAGCCTGGGTGCGGGCGGCGTGTTCGTCGCGCAGCATCCGGGCGTCTTTTTTCGTGCTGGCGTAGTACAGGCTGCCGCGCGCCTTGAACCCGCAGTCGTCGGGCAGGCCCGCCGTCAGGGTGCGCACCCGGTGGGTGGCCTCCCGGCACAGGTGGTAGGCCCGCTCGGCGTCCCGCTGGCCGATCATGGCGCTCAGGTCCACCAGATTGGTGTCGATTTCGTATTGCAACAGGGCGGTGCTGGCGCTGGTGCTGCCAAACCCCGCGTCGCGGCGGTCCACGACCACCGTGTTCAGGCCCGCCTCACTCAGGGCGTCGGCCAGGAGCGCCCCGGTAATGCCCGCGCCAATGACCAGCACATCGGCCTGCTCAGGCTCGGCCAGAGGCGGGTAGGTGTACATCAGCCCATTGGTCAGGGGCCAGAAAGCCCGTCCGCTGCGCAGGTCCATCGTGGTTATCTTGGCAGCCGGGGGGGCGCGGAACTGCAGGCATTCCTGCGGTTGGGGCCAAAGGGGGGCGCCCCCCGGCCCCAGGGGCGGCCTTCAGGCGCCGCCGCTCCAGACTGGATCGGTTGAAGCCGCCCCGGGTGCGTCGGTGGTGACGCGGCGGTCAAAGTTGGAACAGGTGCTGCGCCCATCGGCGGGTGGCCACATTCTGGGCATTCAGTTTGCTGGCACAGCCGTTCAGGGGCTGGGTGAAGAGGTGCTCCACGCCCAGGCCCTGCAGGTTCAGGCCCAGGGCGCCGGCCCGCCCGCCAATCTGGGCCGCCAGGGGACTGGAGCCCCACGATGTTCCCGGCAATGGGGTCGGGGGTGCCGGTGTCCAGCAGCGGGGCCAGGGGGCGGAGCGCGCGGCCCCCCCTCTCGCTGGGCTGCGGGCAGGCAGGGCTCAACGCAACACGGAAGGCGCTTTTAGGGACGTTGCCCCTCACGTTGCGACTGTTCAAGAGAGCACCGGAAAGTCTCCACGCCCGGTGCAACGCACTTTTTTTCAAGACTCGCTCTGCGGCGCAGCTGTTCCAGCCCGCTCGGTTGATCGGGGGCTTGGCAGCGAGCGACTGAGCAAACCACGCAGGCGTCCACTGCGCCAGTTTCGGGCGGTCAGCCAGCTTCAGGGCTCTAGGCCCCGGCACAGAAAAGCGGCCCCACTGCACCGGGCAGTGGAGCCATCTGGGAGAGAGGGCCTTAAAACCAGCGGCGCTGGGTTTTGCCGCGCACCTTGCGCTGGGCCTGATTCAGCAGGAAATCCAGGGCGCGGTCGCGCTTGCGGGCCTTGGTGTATTTGCCCTTGCGCTGGGACTTGCGGGCCAGGGCCAGCAGTTCCAGGGCAATGGGCGCCATGGTCAGCAGCAGGCCAAGTTTTCCTCTGGAGCGGGTACGGGTTTTCATGCCCCTCAGTACGACACAGCCCGCAGGAAAGTTGCTGAAGGCCGTATCAAGGCTGTTCATGTGTGCTGGCGGCGCGCGGCCCTGGGCAGGGGTGCCCGCGCGTTCGGCCGGAGCAGGGCCCACACGGCCCGGCCATGTCCGGTATGCCGGAATGAAGCCCCGGCGGCGACAGAACAGCGGGCCCGGCGCGCTAGGCTGGGGCATGACGGCAACCCAGGACAGGGCTGCAGGCCTGCGCGAGCAGCTTGTGGCGTGGCGGCGACACCTGCACATGCACCCCGAAGTCGGCTTTCACGAGCATGAAACGGCCGCCTACATCGAGGCCGAGCTGCGCCAGATGCCGGGCCTGAGCGTCACGCGGCCCACCGCCACCAGTGTTCTGGCGGTGCTGAAGGGGGGGCAATCCGGGCGCACGGTGCTGCTGCGCGCCGACATTGACGCCCTGCCCATCCACGAGGAAAACGGCTTTGCGTTCGCCTCCACGCGCCCCGGGGTCATGCACGCCTGCGGGCACGACGGCCACACGGCCATTCTGCTGGGCGTGGCCCAGCTGCTCGCCGAACACCCGGAAACGGTGCCCGGCGAGGTGCGCATGATCTTCCAGCACGCCGAGGAAATCGGGCCCGGCGGCGCCGAGGAACTGGTGATGAACACCCCGCTGATGGACGGGGTGGACGTGGTGACTGGCCTGCACCTGAACAGCCAGCTGCCCGCCGGGGTGGTGGCGGTCAAGGCTGGCGCCTTCATGGCGGCCCCCGACACCATTGAACTGACCATTCGCGGCAAGGGCGGGCACGGCGCGCACCCGGAAGAGACGGTGGACCCCATCGCCGTGGGCGCGCAGGTGGTCACCAACCTGCAGCATGTGGTCAGCCGCATGGTGGCCGCCCAGGACGCGCTGGTGGTCAGCGTGACCAAGTTTGTCAGCGGCACCACCCACAACGTGATTCCCGACAGCGCCGAGCTGATGGGCACCGTGCGCACCTTCGACCCCGCCCTGCGCGAGCGCGCGCCCCACTTGATCGAGCGCGTGGTCAAGGGCGTGTGCGAGGCCCACGGCGCCACCTACGACCTGCGCTATGAATTCGGCTACCGGCCGCTCATCAACACCGACTGGGTGGCGGCGCAGCTGCGCGAGGTGGCCCTGGACACGGTGGGCGAGGCCCGATTCCGTGAAGCCCGGCCCACCATGGGGGGCGAGGACTTCAGCGCCTACCTGGAAAAGGCCCCGGGCGCGTACTTCAACGTGGGCGCGGGCAGCGACGAGGCCGACAGCCGCTGGCCGCACCACCACCCGCGCTTCACCATTGATGAGCGCAGCCTGGAAACCGGGGTGCAGATGCTGCACGCCGCCGCCCTGCGACTGGCCGCGCCGCGCTGAACTGTCCGGGGTCCGGCGGTCACGCGGCGGGCGCGTCGTGGTCGGGGCAGTCGGGCTGAGCCGGGGGGCCTGGCTGCCCCTGGGGGGGCGTGCTGGGTCCCGGAATCACCCGGCGAAACAGCTCGGTGAGCTGCGGATCGAACTGGGTCCCGGCGCCCTGCACGATGATGGCCATGGCCTGTTCGTGGCCCATGGCGCCCTTGTAGGGCCGCACGCTGGTCAGGGCGTCGTAGACGTCGCACAGGGCAAAGACGCGGGCCAGCAGCGGAATCTGCTCGCCGGCAAGGCGGTCGGGGTAGCCCTGCCCGTCCCAGCGCTCGTGGTGGTAGCGCACCACGCCGTGCGCCTGCGGGTGCAGGAAGGGAATGCGCGCCACCAGTTCAGCGCCCAGCGGCGCGTGCTGCTCCATGATCAGGCGCTCCTCGGGGGTCAGGCGGCCGGGCTTGAGCAGGATGGTGTCGGGCACGCTCAGCTTGCCAATGTCGTGCAGGGTGGCGCCGTGACGCAGGGCGGTCAGCTGCGCTTCGGGCAGGTCCAGGGCCTGCCCCATCCGGGCAGCCAGGTCGCGCACCCGCTGCGTGTGGCCCTGGGTTTCCAGGTCGCGCGCTTCAAGCGCCACGCCCAGCATGTTCAGCGCCGCGTCCAGAGTGGCGCGCAGGTCGCTGAGGTGGGCGCTGCGTTCCATCACGCGGGTGCCCACGCTGGCCAGCATGGCGGCCAGGGCTTCCTCGGTGGCCTGGAAGGGCCGCCACGGCGCGCGCAGCAGGCACAGCACACCCAGCGGCTGGCGCGTGTGCGACAGCATGGGCACCACCATCAGGGCGCTCTCGGCGGTGGCGCCCTGTGGGTGCAGGTAGACGCCCGGGGCGTCTTGCAACCGCCCCACCCGGATAATCCGGCCGCCCTCCAGGGCCTGCCACGACAGGCCCTCGCCGCGCGCCAGCCGCGCCGGCGCGGCTGGCGCGGCCCCGGTCTGGGCGGCAGCCACCAGCACGTCCTGCGCCGGGTCGTAGCGCATGAGGAGCGCCGAACTGGTGCGCAGCAGGTCGTGGGCAGCCCGGGCAAGGTGGTCGGCAATCTCCTGTTCGCCGGCACTCAGGTTCAGGTCGCCGTGCAGCCGGGCCAGCTGGTCCAGTTCGCGCCAGCGTTCCTGCAGTTGCAGCAGGGCGGCAATCTGCTGAGCAAACACCTGGGCATCCTGAATGGCGCCGGCCGAGAACACCCCCTCAGATTCGGTGGATTCCAGGTTCAGATGCGCCACGACCTCGCCTCCCACCACCACCGGCAGGCACAGGCTGGCCCGCAGCGCCGTGCGGTGGCCCAGCGCAGCGAACATCTGACGGGGGCCCGGGGCCAGTGCGGCGTCGGCCTCAGCCCACACCCGCTCGATCTCTGAGGGCCGCAGCACACGGGGCCGCCCCTGCCGCCACGCCTCCAGGCCCTGGCCGTACCAGCGAATCTGGGAGGGCTCGGTCAGCGCGGTGCCCACGAGTTGCTGCGCGTAGCCCACCGCCGCGCAGATGCGGAACAGGGCGCCTTCACGGATATTCAGGCTGCCGCAGCCCACGCCCGAAATGGTTGTGACGGCCAGTTCCAGCAGCTCCTGCCAGTCCTGATCATTCAGGGAGCGGCGCTGGGCCAGCAGTTCCACGGTGGTGCGCTGGGCCTGCCACAGTGAATAGCGCGGGCGCAGATCCGGCACCTCGGCCGGCGCGGCGCGGCGCGGCAGGTCGTCCAGGGTGACCAGGCGGTTGCCGCCGTTCGTCTTGGCCAGATACAGCGCCTCGTCGGCGCGGTGAACCAGCTCGGCCGGCTGCTCTCGGGGCTGCCGGGTGGCCAGTCCCGCCGACAGGGTCAGGCGGCCCCAGGGCGCGGCGCTGCCGGAATCAGTCAGCTGGGCCTGCACGCGCGCCGCCACCGCCCGCGCCTCTTCCACTGGCAGGGCCAGCAGCAGGGCAAAGGCCTCGTGGCCCAGCCGGAAGCCGCGCCCCGGCGCCGCGTCGTGCAGCACCTGGGCGAGGTAGCGCAGCGCCCGCTCGCCGGCCTCGGGGCCGTGCGCTTCAGTCAACTGGCGGAAGTCGTCCACATCCAGCAGCACCAGATGGTCGCCCACTTCCAGGCGGGATAGCTCTTCATCGAAGCGGCGCCGGTTGCCCAGACCGGTCAGGTCATCGGTCATGACCTGCTGGCGCAGGTCGTTGGCCAGCCGCAGCAGCCGCAGCCGCGACTGCAACACCCCCAGCACCAGCACCGTGGCCACGCTGTGCAGCGCCAGCATGCCGGGATACACCACCAGCCCCAGCGCCCGCGATTCGGGGAGGAGCAGCAAGGGCAGCCCCACGCCCAGGTAGGGCAGGGGCAGCTTCCACAGGTCACGCAGGTTGGCGTGTGTCAGGTCCAGCGTGGGCCGCAGCAGCGCCGCCGCACCCAGTACGGTGACGGTGTTGAACAGCGCCACCAGGCCCCCCAACTGGGACTCCAGCAGCCGCCACACCACCGCCGGCAGGGCCACCAGGGCGCCGGCCCCGAAGCCGTAGCGCAGCGCCACCAGGGCAATGGGCACGTAGCGCAGATCAATCTTGTAGGGCCCCACCGCCACGGCGTAATGCATCAAGACCGTGGCCGTGGCGGCCGAGAGCAGCAGGCGCAGGGCGTGGTCGGGCCAGTGGCGCCGCACCGGCCAGTCGCGGTAGGTCAGGCTGAGCAGAAACGTGCAGGTGAGCAGCAGGCACAGGTTCAGTAACACGGCACGTCCTCCCGGGGTACGGTACCTGCTGTGCCCTTACACCCGTCTCACCCAGGCCCTTCAGACTGTACTTAAAATGACAATTCTGGTCATTTGCTTTTGGGCGTGCTTGTGAGGCTGCCGGGCACCTGAAGAGAGGCCCCTGGCGCAGGCCAGCGCCGGGTGTGGCCCCCGGACAGGCGCGCCGTGCCCTGGTCTGACAGCGCCGTCACAGCACGGCTGGCTTTAGCGGCTGCGCAGGGTGCCCTGCACGGCGCTCATGAACTCGGCGCGGGTGCGCGGATCGCTGCGAAAGCGCCCGCGCATGGCCGAGGTGGTGGTGCTGGAGTTCTGTTTCTGCACCCCGCGCATGGCCATACACAGGTGCACGCCCTCCATAAATACCGCCACGCCCTTGGGCGAGAGCAGCTCCTCGGTGGCGTCGGCAATCTGGGTGGTGATGCGCTCCTGCACCTGCAGGCGGCGCGAGTACAGGTCCACGATGCGCGCAAATTTGCTGAGGCCCAGAATCTTGCCGTCCGGGATATAGGCCACGTGCGCCCGGCCGTAAAAGGGCAGCATGTGGTGCTCGCACATGGAATAGAACTCGATGTCCTTGACAATCACCATCTCGCTGCCCTCGGCGGCAAAAACCCCCTCGCCCACCGCGTCTTGCAGGGTCTTGTGGTAGCCGGCGGTCATGAAGCTCCAGGCTTTGGCCACGCGGTGCGGGGTGCGCGTCAGGCCCTCGCGCGCCGGGTCCTCGCCAATGGCGGCCAGCCAGTCGTGCGTCAGATCACGCAGGCCGGGCACCTCCAGCTTCTCGTCGGCGGCGCTGATCACGGGTTCTGTGGTCAAGATTCGGTCTCTCCTTTTCACGCCGCTGCCCCCAGGGAAGGGGGGCCGGGTGAATGCGAATGCCGCGAGTGTAGGCCAGGGGCCCTCGCGGCAACTGTCGGGCAGCTTTCAGGCCCCGGCGGGGCCCGTGGCGGGCTTCAGGTCCAGCTGACCTCACCATACGTCTGCTCGCGGGCCGGGCCGCACGAGAAGATCACCACCGGGCAGTTCACGGTTTCCTCGATCAGGTCCAGGTACGCCTGGGCTTCCCCCGCCAGGGTGGCGCGGCTGGTGGCGCCGTCGGTGGTGGTCCAGCCCGGCAGGTGCTTCATGACCGGCTCGCCGCTCTGGCCGTAGGCCACACACACCGGAATGGTGTCCAGGCCGGCCAGAATGTCCATCTTGTTGATGACCAGGCCGTCCAGGCCATTGACCTCGACGGCGTATTTCAGCAGCGGCAGGTCCAGCCAGCCCACGCGCCGGGCGCGCCCGGTGGTGGTGCCGTACTCGTCCCAGGGCTTGGAGCCGTCGCCGCGCAGGCGCAGAATCCCGGCCTCGTCGTGCACCTCGGTGACAAAGGGGCCGTGGCCCACCCGGGTGTTGAACGCCTTGGCCACGCCATAGACCTTGTGAATGGCCTTGTGGTTCACGCCCGCGCCCACCAGAATGCCGCCCACCGTGGGGTGAGAGCTGGTCACAAAGGGATAGGTGCCGTAATTCAGGTCCAGCAGGGTGGCCTGCGCGCCCTCGAACAGCACGTTGCGGCCCTGCGCAATGGCGGCGCGCAGCTGGGCGCCCGTGTCGTGAATGAAGGGGGCCAGCGCCTCGCGGATGGGGGCCAGGGCGTCCAGGGCCACCTCAAGGGTCGTCCAGCCCGCGTCGCGGGTGGAATTGGGCTTGGCTTCCAGCAGGCGTTCAATGCGCTCGGCCAGCACACCGTCGTCCAGCAGGTCACCAAAGCGGATGCCCACGCGGCGGGCGCGGTCGGCATAGGAGGGGCCAATGCCGCGCCCGGTGGTGCCCACGAAGTCCTTGCGGCCATCCACGTACTTGTGGTGCGGCAGCACCAGATGCGCCCGGTCGCTGATGCGCAGTTCTGGCTGCAGCCCGCCCGAGAGCAGGTTGCCCCGCTCTTCCAGGAATTTGTCCGGGTCAATCACCATGCCGTCGCCCAGCACGCTCACGGTGCCTTCGTGCAGCACGCCGCTGGGCAGCAGGTTCAGCTTGAAGGTCTGCCCCCCTGCGGTCACGGTGTGCCCGGCATTCGCCCCGCCCTGATAGCGCACCACGTACTCGGCTTCTGGCGCGAGAAAATCGGTGATCTTCCCCTTGCCCTCGTCGCCCCACTGGGCGCCCACAATTGCAATTCCAGGCATCTGACTCCTTGGTGCTGGGCTTTGCCCAGCCGAGCAAAGCGAGTGCCAACAAGCAGCCGTTGTCGGAGGTGGATGACCCGTTGTGCGGTGTGAACGGGTCAGGAACCGGAGACAATGGCTGCTCAGCCCTCCGGCCACGCGCACAGACTTGCCTTTGCTTGCCCGCCGGAGCAGGGCAAAAAAAACACGGCGCGCAGCACCGTACCTCAGTGTAGGGGATGGGGCCGGGCTGAGCGGGCGGGTTGTTTACGTGGGGTGGACACCTTCAGGCGCTTTCGCCGTGCAGGGTCAGCAGGAGGCGCCGCGCGCCGCCGTCGTCGCGGTGTTCGCACAGGTAGATGCCCTGCCACGTCCCCAGGGCCAGCCGCCCGCCCTGCACCGGCAGCGTCAGGCTGGGGCCCAGCAGGCTGGCCTTGATGTGCGCGGGCATGTCGTCCGGGCCTTCCAGGGTGTGTTCCCACTCGCGCCAGTCTTCGGGTACGGCGTGGTTGAAATACCGCTCGAAATCGCGCCGCACGTCGGGGCTGGCGTTTTCATTCAGGGTGAGGCTGGCGCTGGTGTGCTGAAGAAACACATGCAGCAGCCCGGCGCGGGTGCGGGCCAGTTCCGGTACCGCCTGGGCCACCTCGCGGGTAATCAGGTGAAAGCCGCGCCGCCGCGCCGGCAGGGTCAGGGTGTGCTGGGTCCACATGGGCCTACCCTAATGGCCCTCGGGCTCCACCCAGGCTTCCTCGGGGTCAAGTGGCTGGAAGTGCTGCCGGAAAGCCTGAAAGTCCCATGAATTGATCCAGACGCTTGCCCGATCCTCGCCGGCCGCGACTCCGGCGTTGCGGCTGGCCACCCGCTCCCACAACACCTCATCAGGCACGTGCAGCCGGTACAGCCGCAGTTCGAGCCCGTGGTGGGCGCACAGGCTGCGCAGTTCGTCCCGCTCGTGGCGAGTCCAGAACCCATAATCCAGCACCACGTCGCTGCCCAGCAGGGCGGCCTGCACCCAATGCCCCTGAAACATCTGCAGGAGGCCGGCCAGAGCTGGTCGGTACAGCGCCTCTGGTGGATTGGCGCCCAGGAGAGCGTGTGTCCATTCGTCGGGGGAAAACCGCAGGGCCGGCAGCGCCTGCTCTAAGCGCCGGGCCAGCGTGCTCTTGCCGCTGCCGATGAACCCATGCAGGGCATGAACCCGGCCCAGTTGCAACGCCCCTTTGTTCACGTCCTCCATTCTAAGTCGCTCGCTCCCAAGCCCCCGATCAACCGAGCGGGCTGAAACAGCTGCGCCGCAGAGCGAGCATCGAAAAAAAGTATGTTGCACCGGGCGTGGAGACTTTGCGGTGCTCTCCTGCAAAGTCGCAACGTGAGGTTCAACGTCCTTAGGGACGAGCCTCTCACCCGCTCCCGCTACCCTAACCCCCATGCGCCGCCTTCTCATGCCAGTCGTGTTGACTGCGCTCATGACCGCTCCCGCGCACGCCGTCTCCACCCTGACCCTGCCCGTCACGGTGCCGCTGAGCAGCGTGCAGGAAGCCGCCAACGCCCGCATACCCAAGGAGTTTGCCCGGGTGGACGAAACCCGCACCTTTCTGGGGGGCCTGCTGAGTGTGCAGGTGCAGGGCACCGTGACCCGCACGGGCCACGTGCAGCTCACGCCCACGGCCGACGGTTCAGGGCTGGTGATGCGGGTGCCCATCCGCGCGGCGTTCCGGGCCACCCCGGCGGGCAGCGGCACGCTGGCGCGCGATTTTGGCGGCGAGGCCACCGTCAGCCTGACGGTCACGCCGTATGTCACCCCGGCGTGGGAGGCCGGGGTGCGCGTGAAGGGCGACTACACCTGGACTGATCCCCTGAGTGTGGACCTCACCCCGGGCGTGCGGATCAGCGTGCAGTCGCTGGTGGACCCCCAGGTGCGCGCCCAGCTGGACCGGGTGGCCGCGCAGGTGGAGGCGGCGGTGCGAACCGGCGCCCGCCTGCGCCCCCGCGCCGAGGCCCTGTGGGCGCGCGCGGCCCAGCCCTGGACCCTGCCCACGCCGGAAGCGGCCTACGCCCGCGCCCGGCCCCTGAGCCTGCAGGTAACGCCGCCGCGCTTTACCCCGGACGCCCTGAAACTCACGCTGGGCGCGGGCCTGGAGCTGGCTGCCGGTCTGGGCCGTGCGCCGGCCCCAGGTCCGGTCCGGCCCCTGCCGCCACTGAACACGGCGCCCCGCCTGAGCCCGGGGCTGGACCTGCAGGTGCCGGTGCGCCTGCCCTACCCCGAACTCTCGCGCCTGGCCACCCAGGCCGCTGCCCAGAAAACCTTTCCCCTGCCGGTTCCCACCACCCCCACCCTGCGCGTGCTGGGCGTGACCCTGACCCCGGCAGGGGGGCGCCTGAATGCCGCTGTACGGGTGCAGATTACCGGGCCACTGGGCCTGCGGGTGGGCGCCACCGTGGACATTCAGGGCACCCCGGCCCTGGACCCGGCGGGCCAGACGCTGACCCTGCAGGGCGTGCGCGTGACCACCCGGCGCGAGGGCCTGACCGGCCGCGTGATCGGGTATCTGGCCGACGCCCGCGCCCAGGCGTACCTGCAGGGCGCCGCCCGCTTTGACCTGCGCCCCCAGCTGGACCGGGCCCGCGCGGCCCTGCAGGCCCGGCTGCCCTTCACGGTGGCCCCGGGCGTGACCCTGCAGGGCACGGTGGGCCCGCTGAAGGTGCGCGCGGTGCAGGTCACCCCGGACGCCCTGCTGGTGACGGGCGAGGCCACCGGCAATCTGGCCGCAGCGGTCAGTCTGCCGCGCTGAACCCCTAGTGCAGCGTTCTAGAATTTGTAATAGTTAAGGATGAGCCGACCTCTTCGGTACGTGGTGCAGTTGAGTGGTGAACAGGAACAGACCCTCAAAGCGATGGTCAGCAGAGGGAGCGGCAAGGCGCG